>JALZOS010000411.1 GCA_030913755.1 Thermoproteota archaeon
CTATATAGCAAGGGGAAATTCACATCATCACTTAAAATCAGACTATTCTTGATCATATCAAATCTACGGAATTATTTGCCATGTTTTTGAAGATTGTGAGGTTAGGGCTAAATCCGATGGATAAAAAGTTACGAATAGCAATAGACAGATAAGGAAACTGTTCGTTTGTTTCAGATTTATAACCCGCAAAGAATCCAGTTTCAATGGCTTCGTATTTGTCGGTTTCAAGTCCGATTACACTCGCAAGGAATGATCCTATGTCCATACTTCTTGAAAAAACCGAACTTTCTTTCTGTATGAAAGACAAATCAGTTCGTAAGACTTTGCCGGCAGACGTAACCAAATAATTTTGAGATTTGTTATCTGTAAATACATAATGCGCATTGTGCAATCTTCCAGTGAGGCTGCCTGCGGTGAATGCTAACAGAGGATTCATGCCCTTCAAAAAGGCATGATATAGATTTCCGCCATCTATGTAATCTTCGATCAATGAAGTGTCCGAGATAAAAACGAGAGCAGGAGTAGGAATTCCTATTTCTTCCAGAATTTTTCGCATCTTGAATCCTTCATTGAAAAGCATCGCTCTCCCCAACCGCGGGGGATGAGCGGGATGGCATAGCATAAAAGATAGTGTTGTATAGGCAATAACCAAAATGTATTCGTGAAAATACTTGCTAGACTTGTTTCTTTTGATAACTACTTTTTTTCCGTCCAGTTCTGTTACTGATATGTTTCTCTGCCAATTTACGAAGTACAAAAAGTCGTTCCGCCCATACCATTGAATTTCGTCTTGATTATATAATAGGTTAGTGCAATTGTCTTAATTTGATTTCATCGAACAGTTTTGTAGCAAGGCGATTCTTCTCATCTGATAATGCTGCCAGCTATGAGAAGATCGTGAAATATGCCACGTTTGGAAGAGATTCGATCTGGAAGCGAAACATGTCAAACCTATTGACAAAGGATCATTGTTATCTCCTTGATTTGGCGTGCGGCACCGGAATCCTTTCATATTACATTTCCAAGGAACAAGATCACGTTATTTTTGGTTCAGACCTCACACCCGCGTATCTATTGTATGCTAAAAGGAAGTCGAGATATTCATTATTGACTAATTCTGTTGCCGAAGTCTTGCCCTATAGACCAGGGATATTTGATGCGATATTATCATCTTATATGGCAAAATATGTAGATCTCCGAACGGTTGTAAGGGAGCATTGGAGATTACTTAAGAACGGTGGTTTGGTAGTTTTCCACGACTTTACGCTTCCCAAAAGAGAGTTTGTCAGGCAAATATGGAATTCATACTTTCGATTGCTCAATCAAATTGGCAGAATTGTTAAAAATTGGAGGATAGTTTTATCCGAGTTAGATGATGTGATAGTGCAAAGCGAGTGGGTCAAGGACCTTCTGAGAGAACTTAAACAAATAGGATTTGAATCCATAAATTGCAAATATTATACATGGGGAACTTCCGCAATAGTAACGGGATTGAAACCATGAGTGAATCCTCTCGCATGAATGAATGGTTCGTCCCGAAATTTGGTCCGATAAGATTTAGGGCATTTGTAGGGATATTATTTTTACCTTATACAGGCATGTGCGTCTCATTCGCGATCATAGGGTCACTTTTATCTCATCTAATATTTTGGGACCGAGTTGCGGCTATTTTTATTATCTATTTTCTATCCGTTGGTGTTTCTGCTCACGCGGCAGATAATTTAGGATCCAGGAAAACTAGGCCATGGGGAAATTACTTTACGAGATCAGAACTGATCGTTATGACAATATCTGGTATCTCTATAGCGTATATTATCGGAATATATTATATGATCCAGTCCGTTCCGCTGCTTTGGCCCATAGCAATCGCGGAAGGATTTTTTCTGGTCGCATATAATTTTGAACTCTTTAACGGCTTCTTTCATAACAATAAGTGGTTTGCAATATCATGGGGAAGTCTTCCACTCTTGGCAGGATACGTTATCCAAACGAATTCTATATCAGAATTGTCAGTCATCGCAGCTTCAATTGCATATGTTGTTGCTTATTTAGAAATCCGAATATCTAGAGTCTACAAAGAATTAAGGAGAGGGGGTGGAGAAAACAAACATAAATCAGAAAGGCTAGGGTATCAGCTAAAAGTTATTAGCTTGGGTACGGTTATATCCACTCTATTATTTATATGGCTCAAGTACTTTGAATTGTTTTGAATCTTGCATCAAAAATTATGAAGCACTTAATTACAATTGACCTGCAAGGATCCGCCTATGTAACACCAGACAATATTCGTACATTGGAAACGAAATGTGGCCATGAGTTTTCATTTCAAGAAAAGATTTTCTTGGTAAATCTGGGCACAACACAGCAATTACTTGAAATTTTAGTGAATTCACAAACATATGTAAGAGTTACGAAACAGTTCGAAAAGGCCGATGTCATAAAAAGAAATGTGGAAATACTCGCAAAGAAAAAAGATGATGTATTGGTATTAGCAACTGCTAAGATCTACAAGAATGAATTACCCCAGAAAGTAATAGAGGAAGTAAGGTCTCGTAATAATGGAATTGGGGTAATACTTAGTAGACACCATTTGTGGACACACAGAAACATCAAAAGAATAGGTTACGATAAAGATAGATCTAGACTCTTTAGGAATTACGAACTGCTTTATAATAAACATGTAGCAGCTGACATCACCGAAATTCTCTCAAGCAAGGAATATCTTGATCAAGAATATTAATGGACCGGGTGGGATTCGAACCCACGACCTCAGCAATGCCAATGCCGTATCCTACCGGACTAGACGACCGGCCCTCTTGTTTCGTTTTTAGTCAGGATATTAAAGTCTTTAAGATTCTAATTAGAATTTAACTAAGTTACTAAATTACCGTCAACAAGTGACAGGAGACTAATTATTGATGTCAGTCTATGTTGATGCTTTCGCCGTTCTGGATATTTTAGTACTATTTCCTTGCTCTCCTGTATTTCCGATCTAGCCTCGATTCTACATAACAATAAATTATAATTATCCGAATCATTCGATTTACTTGTCGAGCAGAACTGGAGCAATCAATTGGTGCAGTTATAAAATACAATCCTCTCCTTACAGAATACCAAGTCCCCCTATTCCTAGTGCTAAAAAACAGGCGAGGATATTGGGGCTTTCCTCAGGGTCACAAAGAAAGAGGAGAAACAGAGATTCAGACACTGACTAGAGAAGTGAGAGAGGAAACCGGTATACAAGGTATTGATGTCCTATCTTATATAGGAACAATTCGGTATTCCTATTTTAAATCTGATGGCATGAAGAGTGAAAAAGAGGTAAAATTCTACTTTGCAACGACTTCAACTAAAAATATCATTATCTCCTATGAACATGAATCGTATAAGTGGGTTACCTTTGCTGATGCTCTAAATATATTGGATCATAGGCAATTAAGGTCAATATTTATCAAAGGGCACAAGAAAGGATTTTATTGAAATATTCACATTTCAAGGTCATTCACATAAGATTTGTGCCCGTATAGTAATAGATTTATACCCAATTGGCAAACGAACTAACGAGGATTTAGAGAATAAAATGATTGCTGGTAAGCGAATAGTGTTAACAGCAGACCGCAGTCTCATGACGAATTATAGAGGGAACTTCCTTTATGGGTTTATTGCGTGCGGTCCATACGAGCTAGTTCCCGAATTTGTATTTGATAAGCTGTTTTGTCCCAGTGTGGAAACTGACAAGAATAGCGGTGAAGTAAAAGTTGCGCAATGCGGACTAAGGAGAATCGAAAGCGCCCTCCTGAAAGACTACAATAGGAATGAGATTATAATCGCTCACCCTGAAATGCTCGATCACTGTATTGGGCCTGACACAAAGGTGCTGGGAGTGAACGTCATGGATCCATTAGGGATGGCCCCAGTCACTACGACAATGTCGCCAGAGAAGCTATCTTATGTTGCAATGAAATTCAAGAAGATGTGTGCCTCCATAATTCAGTTGAAAAAGAAATACGGCTTCAAGGTAGTAGTAGGAGGAAATGGATCTTGGGAATTGGCAAAGCCAGATCGAATGAAAATTCACGGAATAGATACGGTAGTCATAGGCGAAGCCGATGAGCTAGCTCTAGACCTCTTCCATGATTTGGAGAAGGGTGATGCACCGGAGCTGCTCCATACTTTTGTCAGAAATATCGAAAACATTCCAGTGATCAAAGGGCCTACAGTTAATTCTTTGGTCGAGGCAATGAGAGGGTGTGGAAGAGGATGTGATTTCTGTGATGTTAATAAGAGATCCAAGAAGGATATTCCACTTGAGAGGTTGCAAGCGGAGGCAAAGATTAATCTGAACTACGGGTTTGATTCCATATGGCTTCAGTCAGATGAAATGTTACTTTATGGTTGTGACAATAAGGATTTTGTACCAAATTCAGATGCCATAGTTGAAGTATGGAAAGGATTAAAATTGGTAGGAGCAAATTTCGTGGGCACGACGCATATGACCTTGTCTGCTGTTGCTTCGTCGCCTGATCTGATCAAGAAACTTTCTTGTATAAATGATATGGAATCAAGTGGGCGATGGTTAGCGACTAATCTAGGAGTAGAGACAGTAGCTCCGCGATTAGTAAAGAAACACCTTGGTGTCAAGACCAAACCTTTTCAACCGGAAGAATGGGGTTCTGTCGTGAGAGAGGGGTGCAAAATACTGAATCAGAATCATTGGTTTCCGGCGTTAACCCTTATTATTGGATGGCCCGATGAAACCCCAGACGAGACTCAATACACGATCGACTTGATAGAGGATTTCAAAGAAATGAAGATGCGCGGACTCGTTGCCCCTCTGTTATACCAAGACTTTTCTGAAAAGAATTCTATGCATTTTGCAAATCTAAACGAAGCTCAGTTTACATTATTCTGGAAATGCTGGCAGCATAATCTTCGGGTTATTAATGATATCATTCCAATAATCATAAGGAACAAGACTTACGGTCCCCCTATGAAGCTTTTCATGGCTATATTGATTAAGGCGGGTACCTGGGCAATAATGAGGTATCTTCGAGGATTAGCTAAGCAGTTGTTTAATGGACAGGTCCCGGAAGATGTGGTTGAACGATATTCCAGGAATCGATCGGTGACTGCATCTGTGCCACAGCAACTATGAGAAATATCTATACTCATTGAAGTGTTGGTTTGGCGTATTGCTTCACTACGATCGCTTGCACTCAGTATTACATTAATTATATTATGTTTGTTTGGATAAACTTTCGATCAATTCAATAGCTGCGTCTGCCACAGTAGCTGATATAGGAGTCAAAATCACAAAGTAATTCTTGTCTGCTCTCTCTACCGAAGGGACATTCTTGTATTTCTTTGTCGAGATATCAAATTCTATCATCCCTGGGTCCATCTTGCCCTTGGCATAAATCATCATCAATACGTCACCCGAAAGAGGAGTAAGGGGTACTATGGAAAATATGTAGCCTCTGTAAGAACTTACTGGAAGAACTTGTTTCATATATGGCGCAACGGATATAAGATATAAAAAAACTTCCTCTACAGTTGAAAATTCTTCAAATTCAAATTTCATATGCTAATTGCTAATCCACCAGTGATATAAGTATAAGGTTTGAGTTTCAATACTTCTAACCATATGATTCAAATTTCACATCGTAAGTTCCATCTTTCCTTTTGTTTCTTTCTGTTACAAAACCCTTCGGGACCAAGTAATCCAAAGCCCCGTCAACAGTGCCCTGCCAACCGCAAACATAAAACATGGTATTTTCAGTAGTAATCCTGTCACCCACCAATTCCTCTAAAGGAGATCTATCTGTTCCAAGCTTCGGTCTAAGAAAAGATTCGACTCTTCCTTTTTGCCCGTTCCAACTTCTATTAAACCACTCCTGTGGTCTACTGATGCTCGCTCTATAACGAAAGTTCCATTTATCCTTCCCATGATCAAGACTTTCGTTTTCTAAATCCGTTAGAAGCTCCCTGTAGCTTAATTCATCTACATAGCTGGCACCGTGTAAGACAACTATTTCCCGCTTACTGTCAATCGCTTTGAGATGGAGAGAGTATGCAATGAATGGCGCCAAACCAGTTCCTCCTCCAATAAGGACCATCCGCCTATTGTCCGGGGAACCATCAGGCATTTTTTCATTTATAGTAAATGGGCCAGTTGGTTTCAACCACAAAACTTGATCTCCTTCTCTCTTATTAAACAAATCAGTGGTGACGCGACCTGGGACAGGTTTTCTAACCCATCGGATAACCAATTCGAACCAATTTTTTTGTTCTGGCGGTGATGCAATAGAATAAGCTCTTCTGACAATCTTGCCTTCACTAGGTACATCGGTGCCAATAGTAACAAATTGGCCCGCTTTGAAATCAGGGATAGACCCATCTAAAGGCTTAATTTTGAATATTGCTAAATCTTCTTTCAGAACACGGACATATGAAATCATTCCTTTATTGTCCACTGCCATACAAGTTTGAAAACTCATGTACGTAAATAAATACATTGTCAATTTGGGTTCGATCATTATCTACTTCGGTTAAATATGGTTGGATCATAAGCAATAGGTGATGCCAAACTGGATTAATGACATGAGGAACAGGAATTTGCATGAAATTGACGATTTGGAAAAAATCATTAGCGAAAATAGCACGGAGCAGAAAAGACTGTCAGAACATTTCAAAATTTCCATGAATAAATTTGCTGGAGATCGATCAGTCGAGACTTGTCTTGATGCGCTTAATGTCTCAATTCAGTTGGCCGGTATAAGAAGAAAATTAATGGAGGCGTATGAGCTATATGCGAGATTATTAGAAGGAGAGATAATTCGGCTAAGAAGACTTTGCGAAGATAAAATATGATCCATTTCGTCGAATAACAGACTTACAGTCAACAACTTGATTATCTCATTCAAATACTATTCGATTTCTTATCATACCCAGATTTTCTATTGAAATCTCCACAACGTCACCATCTTTGAGATACTTTGGTTCCTTCATAGACATTGCTACTCCTGCGGGGGTTCCAGTGGATATAATATCTCCAGCTTCAAGAGTCATAATCATGCTAAGAGATGAAATTATCTTTTTGATAGAGATCACCATTTTACTACTCGAAGAATTTTGTCTTATTTCACCGTTGACTTTTGTCACTATACTCAAATTTTGCGGATCTTCTACTTCATCTTTTGTTGTTATCCACGGTCCGCAAGGGGCAAAAGTGTCAATGCTCTTGCCACGCGTAAACTGCTTATCTTTGAATTGAATGTCCCTAGCTGAAACATCATGCATTATCATATAACCAAACACGCATTCAAGCGCATCTTCAGGTTCAACTTTTTTCACATCCTTCCCAATAATTACAGCGACCTCGGCCTCGTAGTCAAGCCTCTTTACAAAACTTGGACAAATGATGTCATTGAATGGGTCATTCAGAGCGGTTCTGGGTTTTATGAAAATAACTGGTTCATCGGACGGTGCCAGACCCGCATCTCGGGCATGATCGTAATAATTAAACGCCAGACAAATTATCTTAGAAGGGTCTGGGATTGGAGTCAACAGTTGCACTTCATCGATTTGATGCGAAAACCTGATTATTGGTAAATTCTTACTAACCTCATCAATCCAACCCTTGAAGAGAAATTCCTTTATGCTGTGAGGTATTGGTATTCCAGTTTGTTCTTGAAAATCAGATTTGGGAACCAGCCGATTTCCGTCTTCCGAAATAATTCCATAGGTGTCGCCCAATTTGTCACTCCAAACTCTTGCTATCTTCATTTTTTCGATTCTACCTGTGTGTATATGTGGCGGATTTACCGTTGAGAAGCCTACAAAATCCAAACCTAATGAATTGCACCAAAGTGCCAGCCTTCAGTTTTGAAACAAATGATTCGGCATATCCTGTTTTCAATTCTAAACTATCGGGATTGTATTCATCGCCTATGAATAGTTCTTTTGGAACTTTAACGCTGAACTCGACTACATCATTCTTTGCAACCCACTGAATTTTTTTCATATTCTGAATCACGTGGTCACCTTCATAGGACCCGATTAAGACTTTTTTATTATTTTCATATCTAATTTCTGATATCTTGATGTTATATAGTTCCATTAATCTAACTTCCTGTCCAATTTGCAGGTCATCAACATCTGGGGATGTAATATAGAACTTATTTGTAATTTCTACTTCTCTCTTACCGAGATCTTGCGTGGGGTGATTACGAAGTTCTATTTTCCCGAGCTTGCCGCCTTCAACTCTTAACTCCACGGGAGAAGATACAAAGAACAGTTTCATTGAAATTGGGTCTATCATCTTTCTGTTGATTGATTCTAACGTTTCAAAAGGTGGTTTGGTTTCTGCAAGAGTGATACCAAGACCTAAGACGAATTTTCTGATAGCCTCTGGAACAAAGCCTCTATGGTGCAAGGCAATAAGTGTTGGTAAACGCGGATCATCCCATGATGAAATGATACCTGTTTCTAGTAAAGGTTTAATCTTCCTCTTAGAAACAGGCATTCCATCAAATTCCAATCTAGAAAACTCTATGAGTATAGGACTTCTCATTTTAAGTTTCGACAGAATAGAATAGTATAATTCGTTGCGTAGCTCATACTCTTTCGTCCGAAGTGCATGGCTGACGCCATCCATACTATCTTCTATCGGTGCCGCCATGTCATACGTGGGCCAAACACGTACCTTTGATCCCAATAATGGGTGTGGATGGTCTATTATCCTAAATAAAGTTGGGTCTCTCATGACTGTATTCAAGCTCTGCATATCACCTTTAAATCTGATAATTGCCTCATTTTGCGAATAATAACCATTAAACATTTTATGTAATCTATCAATTGCGTCATTTTGATCTCTTCTACAATTGCATTCAATTTGCTCAGCTCTGTTCTTATGAATGATATCGCTCGTACAAGTACATATATACCCATGGCCTTCAAGTACGAATCTTTTCCCATAATTGTGTAGCACTATGATATCATCTGAAGTATTCTTCACCAAGTCAGCTTTGATTCCTAGCCATTCCAGGCCATCGCGGATTGCTTGGTAGTATTCTATCTTTTCATTCAAGGGGTTTGTATCATCGAAGCGAAGGATCATTTTTCCATTATACATCCTTGCATATTCTTCATCTATTATTGCTGCCTTTGCATGACCTATGTGGGGATATCCATTGGGCTCAGGTGGAAATCTAGTTATAACTTTACCTTTCTGTGCGTCAGCCAGCTCTGGAAATGAAGCATCTTTTTGAACAGGTTTTTCCTCCTTGTAATATTCAGAAAACTCTTGAATTAAGACTCCTTGCTGTTCAATACTTAGGTTATTTACTTCTTGAACAACTTTCTTAATGATAGGAAGTATTTTACCAACAGAATTCTTAAGATCAAGTTTTGTACTCATCAAATGCGATAAAACGACATTGGCGTTGGTCCTACCGTTATGCTGGGACGCATTCTTTAACGCTATTGACTTTACGAAATCATATAGTGATTCATCTATTTCCACAAAGTCACAAACTCCTTTCAACAATAAATCTTGCTGAAGATTCTAAAGCTCTTTTTGCGTCGGTATCAGGATAACAGTTGAATGATTCTAGGGCCTTCTTCATATGTCCTCTGGCAATTGCTCTAACTTCGCTTCCAATTCCTAATGAAGAGATTATATTCACAGCATTTTGTAAATCTGCTTCTGAACTGTTCTTACATCCATAGACTTTCATAATTTTGTTTTTGTCATTTCTACCAGCAGACTTTATTGCGAGCAGTATGGGATATGTCTTCTTCCCTTCTCTGATGTCATTACCTACTGCTTTGCCAGTCAATTTGGGATCTCCAGCAATCCCCATTAAATCATCAATCAATTGGAAAGCTATGCCTGTATTGAGACCAAACTGCGAAAGGTTTTCCACGTCTTTTTCAGATTCACCTGTACAGAGTACCCCAAGAGCGCATGAAACTTCAAAAAGTGCGGCTGTTTTCTTTCTTATCATATCCAAGTATATTTCGATAGATGGAATAATTTCGCTTCCCGCCATGCCAGTATCGATAGCCTGTCCTTCACAGACAGATATGCACGCTGTAGCCAATCTGAGAACCATTTCGGAAACAGCATCTTTACCAATCCCGAAATTAGTACCACTTGATGACAGGATCTGAAATGCTTTTGAGAACAAGACATCTCCAGCCAACAAGGCCAGTGGTACGCCATACTGCTTGTGAACAGTGGACACCCCGTGCCGTACATCGTCATTATCCATTATATCATCATGGATAAGCGAGAAATTGTGAATGAGCTCTACAGCGGCAGCAGCAGGAATTGCGTGCATTTCCTTCCCTCCAAACATTTCACAACTCTTGATGACCATAAAGGGACGAAGTCTTTTCCCACCACTGGTAATGTAAAATGACGACGCGTCGTATAATTCAGTTGGGTGCCCGTGTAAAGAGGATAAAATGAAATCCTTGACTCTTGTTGCAATACCGTCAAAGTCGCTCCTCAAGCTATCAAGACTCATTGGGACATCTCTTCCTTCAAATTACCAGTAATCCTGCAACGAGACGCCTTTAATTGGTGTATAGTTTGTGCACCTACGAGAAACATTGTGCTTTTTAATTCCGCGACTAATGTTTCAGTGAACAAGAGCAAGTTATCGAAAGATTCATCTGCTTTTTTAAGAAAAGGATATGCCATGGCGCATACATTAGCTCCCAGAACTAGACATTTTGCAATTTCTAGGCCATTCCTTATCCCTCCAGATGCAATGATGGGAATTTTTACAGCACTTCTTACCTCAATCAAGCTCAATGCAGTTGGGATCCCCCAGTCCCAGAATAATTCTCCTATCCTTGTTTTGATCGCATTTTGAGCTAATTCAGCTCGCAATTTTTCTACACCGGCCCAACTTGTACCTCCGTGTCCAGCGATATTCACTGCTGCTACGCCAACATTTTCAAGGTTTTTCGCAACCTCCTTTGAAATACCGGCTCCTACTTCCTTTACTATTACAGGAATGTCAAGAACCTTAACAATTTCCTTTATCCTTGTGAGAACATCTTTGTATTTTGGTTCACCTTCAGGTTGCACAAGTTCTTGAAGTGGATTAAGATGAATTGCTAGAGCGTCTGCCTTAATCATTTCTATTATACTATTGATTTCATCAATTGACAAACCTTTTGAAAGCTGAGCTCCTCCTATGTTTGCAATAAGAAATGCATTAGGCGCTGCAAGTCGAGCAACAGAATAAGTTTCAGCTAATGCGGCACTTCGAAGTCCAGCTCTTTGGCTACCCAATCCCATGGCTAGGCCATACCTTTCCGCTAACTGTCCTAGCCTAGAATTAATCTTGGTTGCATCGGGAGTCCCACCCGTCATGGAATCAATCATGATTGGTGCACCCAATCTGTGGTTTAGAAAAGTACAAGAAGTATCAATTCCATCGTAATCCAATTCAGGCAGTGCATTGTGTATCAATTTAACATATTCCAAATAATTTGAAGATTCTTTTGCCTGAACATCATTAGTCAAGGGGATTCTAATTCCTTCTTTCTTTCGTTGTTGAAGGATATCGATGTCTGAAATTGAGTCTGATGAATCAGGCATTTCAGGTATTGCCTCTCTTTCCCTTTATTACTGTACCTTCAACCTCCACATTCTTCAAGACTCCCGCTATTCTTTTAGGTTTCAGACCATTTACGAGCCAGACGTCCAGACCTAATGATGCCATTTTCAAAGCTTCACGAACTTTTCTTTTCATCCCGCCCGTAACATCAGCTTCCACTCTTGCAAATTTTACTGAATTCACACTATCAAAACACCTTATAAGCCTCCTATTCTCTAAATCGCTGAATATTCCATCAACATTAAGAGCAAAAATAATCTTCTTGGGTCTGAGAACAGCTGAAATTAATGTCATCAATTCATCACCTGATAGTATTGAAAATTTCCGATGCCCTCCGTAAACAACGTCACCAAAAGTAACAGGGATTATTTGACCGTTTGCCATGTTTCGTAGTTGATGGATTTTTTGTAGAATTGGTTTGTGGTTTAGTATCAGTTCTGAAGGTGGGATGGAATAAGGATTCATGTTCGATTTTATCATCAATTTAACTATTATCTCGTTAAGAGAAATCATGGATTCATGCACTGTTGCAACTCCGCGGGGATCGTAGAAATCAGGTTTCGAATGTATATCGTATTTGACTGACCAATAGTGTCCAAAGGATCCTCCACCATGAATTAGTATCATTGGCATTTTCACGGTGGAAAGAGTTTTTAGAATCTTGGCAGTAGCTGCCTCATTTGCTGATAATGGAACATCTTTATGAGTAACAATAGAGCCTCCCAGCTTTATCAGAGCAAGGTCTGAATCCATAGAGAATCAGAATTTTTTGTCAGAATTTAAGTTTTGACTTACCTGCAGTCCATCATGATCTAATTCTACAAGGACTGACTGGGGTATTTTTTTTCTTATGTTAGAAACTATTTCGTCAGTTTTGTTATTTGGTATCAGAGCAATTATGCTACCTCCTCCACCAGCTCCAGTGAGCTTGCCACCCAATGCACCATTACCCACGCAGATCTCTATAAATTCTTCTAGTTTGGGATGTGAAACATCAAGTCTCATAAGCAATTCATGGTTTTCAGTCATCATCTTGCCAAGAGTTTCTTGGTCGCCCCTAATCATGGCTTTTTTCGCGTCGTTGCAAATGACCTTGGCTCTTTCGGCTAATTCTACAAATACTGGCAGATTTTTTTCTCTGAACTTTTTCACTCTTGAGACAAGTTTTCCCGTATCATGTTTAATTCCAGTTGTGCACACGAGGAAAAGGAATTTTATTTTTGTATCAATACGACTATAAGCACGGCTAGGGTGATAATACATCAGTCCTCCGAATGTGCTTACGTAACAATCAGCTCCTGAAGAATTCTTGTGAATAATGCGTTCGGCTGTTGCAGCATTCTTACAGATGGTAGCTTTATCAATTTTTCCAAACAAGGTACGCATTGCACCTACGGTCGCAACACACGAAGCAGCAGAAGAACCTAATCCTTCGCCATGGGGTATTTGTGATTCGATGATTACATCCAAACCGCTGAAATCACTCATTTGATATTGAATATTGGCAATACAACTTAACACAGGGTACAGAAAGGAGTTGGAAATGGTCATTCTTTTTAAGAATTGACCTTTTGAGGCAGAAACAACAAGTTCCATTCGTCCCGATTTAATACGTGTGAAATGGGTTCCGTTGGGCTTCAAATGTACTGATATTCTTCTATTGATGGCAGCCAAGATTGCTGGGTTCCTGTAGACTACAAAATGTTCTCCTAGAAGGATTATTTTGCCTGGAGCTGATGAATGAACTTGGACCGCGCGATACTCATTCATTGTGTGTTCATACAAAGGCGATTGATGAATATCCGACCACCGAAGCAGTATCACCGGTTACATCCCCACTCGTAGCATATCTCAATAACTTTCCAGTAGAGGCACCCATCTCCTTAGCAGCTGCCATAACTGCTCCAATTGCACCATACCCACATGCTGTAACTCTAGAATTCTGAAGCACTGAATAAAACTCTGGAATATTTATTGATAATATCGAAGAGATCAATTCCGTGTCTTTCTCGTAGGCCTCTTTGTTGGGTTCATAATGGGTTAAGTCTGAGGAAGCGATGAGCATGACATTCCTTTTCTTAATTATTTCCGCCAAACATTTTCCCAAAGCTATAGCAGTACTCTTGTCCTGTTTCCCAAGAATTATGGGCATTATGGTCAATCCTTTATTGATATATTGGAGAAAGGGAATTTGAACTTCGATACAATGATCTCTGCTATGAGCTAACGAATCGAATTTGACAATATTCCAATTATCTTCAATTTCATGTGTCAAGTATGAATCGATTCTCATACTCCCAATAGGGGTTATCCAAGTTCCCTCTTCGATAGTTGCAATGTCACTGCCAATTCCGTAGTGATTTGGACCAATTATCACTACAGTATCAAAACTGGAAGATGAGATTTCATAAAAGCCGTTCGCAGCAATAGCTCCAGAATAGACATAACCTGCGTGAGGTGACACTAACCCATATATCCTCCCCTTTTCTCTTGATGGGGGAAGACTACCTGGACCAAATTTTGGATCCAGAAATAATGATTTTATGGAGCTCAGCAGCTCTTCTGATTTGCTAGGGTAGAATAGGCCTGATACAGCTGGTTTCCTCTCAAATTCCTTCAAGGAACTTCTTCGACCAACTTTGTTTCGAAGTCGTCGATAGATACGGGCATCCCACTATCGGATCTGATCTTTCCCTGTTTCTTTAATACCTCCCGCGCAAGCAGCCAATAGACTGTTGCAAGAGCCTTTCTTCCTCTATTGTTTGCAGGTATTACTAGATCTACTTTTGAGGTAACATTATCGCTATTAGATATTGCTATGACTGGCACTCCAGCCCTCGTTGCTTCAATAACAGCCTGTTGATCGGCTTGAGGATCAGTAACAACTACAACTTCAGGTTCCATATAGTTAGGGAGTGAAGGATTTGTAAATGTACCTGGCATGAATCGTCCCAGAATACTCATTGCCCCAGTAAGCTCACAGAATTTTTGTACGGGAGTCTTTCCATACTCTCTAGCAGAAGTTATAGCTACTCGTGCAACATCCGCTCTGCTAATAAATTTTGCAGCAACGTCTATCCTTGATAGTGTTTTACTGATATCTAGAATATACAATCCCTCAGGATTTGCGCGAACTATAAACGGAGTCATAAATTTTGTTTTAACAGGGGTACCTACTCTGATTCCGGTCGCCAAGATCATCTTTTCGAGATTATCTCCTTCTTGGTGGTCCTGAGCTAAATCTTGTTCTGGAGAGAATGCGGAGGTATCGTAAGAGGAATCTTGTTCCTTTTCAACCATATCATTTTCTTTCTGTTCCGTCTGTCCACCTTCTGTGGAAGAATTAACATCTTGAATTCGATTATCGTAATCCATTCTAAGTAATCGACAGTTCTACCAAACCTTCTATTAAATCATACTCTGACATACG
>JALZOS010000390.1 GCA_030913755.1 Thermoproteota archaeon
GTTCATTTAGATTTGCGTTATGCTCTTCACCTGAGTTATCATGATTTTCTTTCAAAAGATTTGCCTTTCTATATTATATGGTAGGATAGCTAGCTAGGACGGTGCATAGCATATTTTAACATACCGTCAACTATCGTGTCGCGAAATGTTTTGATGAGATGCTCTAGAATAATTTAGTAGACGATAAGATTCTGAACAAATAGGGTGTTGAGACTCAAAGGTTTTTGTTTTTCTTCCGTATTAATGACTCCACCGAACCCGGACCAACGAGATATCATTTAACCTTGTGTTGTTAGATTGATTATTTTGTGAATGGGTTTAAAAATCGTGTCAAATTTTGATTCACAAACGGACAGTCCAATGAGATTATCCCTAATCAAAGTATGGCTAGCAATAATTAGATAAAATTAGAATTTCTAGCGGCGAACTATTAACTGAAATTAATTACCATTCACCACAAATTAATAACGCCTATATAAATATTCCATAAATACAAACAATGCTATTGCCATTAGACCTTACTCTAGCTCAAAATAGCAATCCAGAGGAAGAGTGTTAGAATAGAACATAGAAGAGCTTAAAAATACATCATCTATACCTATAGCTTGAAAATGGAGTCGGGCAAGGATGGAAAGACAGTAGGGGAATGGGATGAAAATTTGTTACTGCAAAAGCTTTGCGAAGCCTTTAAGAAAGCAAAAAATGCAGGACAGAAACATGTTAGCGTGAGTGAATTCCATGAACAAATAGAAGGCCTTGAATTAGGTGCCATATTAGAAATCCTAAAGAATCAAGGGGTACAAAAAGGTATAATCGAAATAGATACCAATGTTATTAGACCAACACCTGATGGGATTGAGAAAATCAAAAAAATAGACAGCTCGTTTGATTGGTAGAAGACAGATCAGCAGTTTCATCGCTAAGAGCAGTATCGATTTGCTCTCAAGATTTGTACTCTCCAACTTCTTTTAAGACTCATATTACAATGGGAATCTCCAAGTCAAGTTGCATAGCAATAAATTCTTCACCAATTCCAGAGAGATAGAGATTCCTAATGACCTCCTTCTTTTCCTGACTAATATTTTCAGGGTTTGACATTGTTGTCTAAACTACATGTACATCGAATATATTATAAATCTTCAATAAACATCGACGAATCTAATGTCGGGGCAACCGTTGTAAACGAAGGGATAAAGGCGGAGCCTCCGATGGTCTTGAATCTGTTGCGTCAGATGCATATATTCTACTAATTACGAACATGACGCAATTTTGCGCCGAAGCACTAAAAGGATATGGGAAACAATGGTACACTACCCTCGACTATTGTGGCCAAACACACTTTCACTGGCAACAGACGGAAATCTCTATGTTACTGTAAATCAGTTACATCTCCAACCGCGGTACAATGATGGACAGGATCTGAGGATCAAACCCTACTGTTTGTTCCGTATTGACGTCAATGCGCAGCCAGTCTTCCTGCGCTAGTTATTGACTTGCTATTCCCTCACGGAAACGATGTCAAATGCCAGTCCACCGAACCCGAATCAATCTTATCCCTTTATTACCACCCGCTTCATTACAATATGCATAGTGGAAGTTGGATTTACTACCGATACTAAAAAGGTTGGATCGATAGCTGCAGATATAACATGTTACGTCAAATTGTTGTTTCTTAATGTAATCAAATACCCTTTTTGTCATAGGTTCGGTACTTGGGATTTCATTGCCCTACTTGTGGTAACATCATGTCGAAGCAAATTGTAGATACAAAACTAGGTTATAGAGAGGCATGGCATTGTAACATGTGTAACGAATTTTATTGTGAAAAAGATTACAGGAAATACTTTCGCCTTCCTATAATAATGATAACTTACTCTTTAGCACATCGGAAATGATGATGAAAGTATACGCGATTTCTGCGGTTACTTTATTTATAGAAAATATGGAGAGGTCATGTAATTTCTACTCCCGTATCCCGGGCTTGAAGCTAGTGTATGGAGGTTCCCCCACTGATTCTTTTACTACATACAAAGTTGGCAGTGGTGAATCAAAAAATAATCCCAAGAGATATCTAAATTTGGAATTAGCTAGTCCAATCAGCACTGATTACAATATCGATGACAGAAGAAAGCACTTTGGAAGAATAATATTTCATACGGAAGATGTAGATAAACTATATTCCTATCTGAAGAATAATCAAGACATATCAAATGCAATATTGTTTGAAGATGAGCCTAGAGATGCTCCATGGGGTGAGAGATATTTTCATATACGTGAACCAGACGGATATCAGCTATCATTTGCAAAGCCATTAAAGAAACGGAAAACAAGAGCTTAGTCTCATTTTTCTTCACATAGAAGGAACCTACATTAGCTCCGATATCGGCACTAATTTGACCGACCTGCATAAACCTTGTTCTTATGCTACATCTATTCTGGATCTACTTTTAGGGTAAAATCTGTCACCAATTCCGCCGAACGCGGACCAACGATATATCATTAACCTTGTGTTGTTAGATTGATTATTTTGTGAATGGGTCTAAAAATCGTGTCAAATCTGATTCACAAACAGCCAGATGTAATCTATGACGACTGCTTCTTTAATTACCATTTGAATGTATTCCTTTATCTCATCATCAAGGGAGGTGGGATCGCCTGTATCCCTCTGCATTTTATCTATAAAGTTTTTGGTCACTGTTTCAACCCGCTTCTGAACTTCTTGCTCCACTTCAGAACTTCCAATGCTCCCCAAGAAACCTAATTGCTTTTCTATCGACTTCTTATTGTATAACGTATCGTCTCAGTTTCGTATCTTATGCTACTGATATTGCTGAGAAGTAAATTCCTACCAAGAAAAAGTAAGAAGATAAGACCATAAATAACATAATAGCAAGTTCGATAGGCGGGAACGAAGGAGATACTAATCGACTACCTTGATTTGAAGAGAACAATAACATTATTCCGCATGCTGAGAGCATCATACAATATCTTACAAGAGTTTGATTGACAGTTTTCGCAATCGTCCAAAATACGATTCCGTCAGACGATGTTTGGGGCATGACAGTTACCGATATGACTATACGTTCTTTTTCAATAATTACAAAGGTGAATATGGAATGTAGACCCCGTTTTATTGACAAGGGAACAGGAGCCTTTTTTCCTGTTTCTACTTTTGAGTACCTGAAGGCGACCTAAATCTTAATGGAAAGAGGCGCTAGTAATATTCGGCCCTATATTGCAGCCTGGGTGTTAAGTTGAGGACATAATATTACACTGCTGAAAATCTGGTGATTTCTGGTTCAGATTTAATCAACCACATATTGCGAATGGGCTAGTAATATGGAGTTCTAAGATGGGAACAAAGGGCTAGTAAATAACCTGACTGAACCAGTGGATTGTCTTTCTAATTCCTTCCTCATGCGAAGTATACTTGAACAAAGGAAATTCAGTAGAAAACTTGCTGCCATCAAGAACAAGAGGTTCTTCAAACTCATACATTAACTCAATCATCTCCCGTGCATCGGAGTTCATCACACCGGCTACCCGTATAGAGCGCCGGCTTAGTAGTCCAATGTTTGGC
>JALZOS010000423.1 GCA_030913755.1 Thermoproteota archaeon
GTATAGTTGAAGTGGTCACATTTCTGCTATTAGTGTTAGAATCTTTTACTGTGGTTGTCACGAACTTGAGATATGCTGTCTCTACATTTTCCATTGAACCCTGATAAGAGAGTTGATTTGGCATTAAGGGAACGACCATAACTTTTATCTTTTCGTAAACCGACACAAATGTCTCAACTTTTCCAAAGCTTTTGGCACATTGCTCAACCATGGCGAAAGCAGCTCTAATCCATATATTGCAATCTGTCTTCGCGTTGTCAGAAACAAATGCGTTACTAATATGGTATCTACTTTTACGGGAAACAGTTTGTCCTTTCATATCAACTACGGCCACAGATAGTATACTTTCGTCTATTTGCAGCAATTTTCCTGCAATTGTATGTATGCTTAGCATTGAGTCAAGTAGATGTACACGCTCGTAGTTATAACGATTAGGCTTTGGTTTTTCCAACTTAGGAGAACATACTGCTTTCTAAGCTCCCACGGAAGCAGTTTTCTAGTACAAGAAAAATAGATTTGAATTTGTCTAGACGAGAAGTATCGGGTAAATTCTGTCGGTTTAAAAGCTCAGCTAAAATATTTAGCCATAAGAAGCTCTTTATCCTTAATGATAGCCATAAGAAGCACTTGAGCATATTGAGACAATAATAAGCCATATGCGAGTACCCATATTAGTAACGACGGTGGATATCCGCTGGATCTACAATAGTTAGAAGAGTACATTAATTCCTGTCAGGTAAAATGTATCCATCGGTCATGCTGTCTTCTCCAATGGTAAGTAATATCAAGGTATATTGTCACTTAACCTTTAGTCCGAGTCTGATATGGGTCTAAAAATCGTCTCAAAACTTATTGTCCGAGAAATTAGCACCGTCACGAAATTTTGCGTAACTTAAGACAATGGTATTTTTTATCTGGTTTCCGCATAAGAAGTGAATTTCCAAATACAGTAGAATCGCTTATTATCCATCCAAGCGCAGCCAAGATTAATGATACCTTTGAATAGAAATTATCAATATCCTTGCTTATGTTGAATATCCTTGAATGATGGCGCTGTTGGTGTGTATGATTCATGGGTCGATATTACTATCGTATGAGGACCTCTAAAAGTGATTGGTATCTGTGCCGTATTCTTCAATAGTATGTCAGTAACTGGATCACCGAATCCAAATTGAGTATGATAAATGCAAATGTCTGGTGGATTTGAGATTTGAGCTACATATCCTGGCGTCAGTGCTGTAACATTAGGAGCTCGTCCCACGACAACTTGGAAATATGGAATTTCAGGGGTGCTACTATCGCATGGGACGCTTAATAGGATATGCCCTTTACTTGCATAGGGAGTTGAATCAAACAAGGGAATGAATTCATTGCTGCTCAAATTTATTCCATTAAGAAGTACATTCTGCATACTCATGCCAGTATCAGATTTGTGAACGTAATTCAAACTTTTGGAGATTTGTTCATCTCTTAGAGTATCAGATGTTGAGAGAATGTCAAAGAGATTCTGGCTAGCGGAATCTTGTCCAGCGAAATTTACAGTAATAACTGTGGCAATATAGATCAAAATTGCAAGACAACCAGCGATCATAGTAGTCTGCGCAATCATCATGATATATTGACCCCTGCACTCCCTAACCTAAATTTTGAGGCGGAATAAATTTGGTTGTCTGAAATAGGAAGATGAATCATATTTTCGAACAGGACAAAGCTACGATGTGAGCTAGCTGTGGACATTTTGTTTTCCAAATGTAACCCGAACTATATGGAGGTCGTAGAATATAAAATATTGCCCAAAATTAGTAAATATGTGATCCTGTCTTGCGCGCTCTCTTCTACTGGCGGTGCACAAGTATCAGTGTTTCTAGTTGCTTGAACATGCATGGTTTTATCGCTTTGTCATGGATTCTACAAGCTGTAAAGTGCCAAGCTATTTCGAGTCCAAGATACGTAACTACGAATCCTGCAAACAGATACAATAGTGGAGTTATGTTTTCAAACACAATTGCTATATATTACTATTATATATAAAGTTGTTTATGTTGAAATTAAACATTTAGATAGTAATACATAGAAATACTTTATATTTGTTAAGTTTATCTGACGCCATTATAAGTTTATTTACCAACTGGAAAGAATAATTTTTTATCTACCTGCCTGGAATCAATTATCGTGCTAGACGTAGCCTAGGTAAGACGCAATCTTTCTCTCGAAAAGACGACTTCATTCAAAGAGTTCTAGCCATTTAGCTACATAAACCTAAAGTCCTCCTTAACTGTTAGTAACACTACGTGACTATTCGTTCTGTCAACATATGGCAATACCAAATCCTTTTTTACAAAATCGCTAAGTTCTTTGCGATTTCTGAATTTTGCAACTATTATCATATCCGTTAATCCAGTAATGTCATATACTGCACACACGTTTGGAAATATTGATATATGCTTTTCCACTTCGGTAATCTTGCCTTTTACAGCTGTTACCTCAATTATGGCCGTAAGATCATAGCCCAGCTTTTCATGATCTAGGACGGCGGAATACGATCTTATAATACGACTTTTCTCTAGCTTTTGCACTCTTGAAAGAACGGTAGGTGGCGACACACCAATCTTTTCACTTATTTTTCTATACGACAATCGTGCGTCTGATAATATCTGTTTGAGTATCTTGACATCTGTCTCGTCCATATCACATGATATCAACAATTAGCTATCAAATAAGAGTTATTTGATACGACTATTTTTATTTCAAACATTAAGAGCCTAAGGATAAAACATCCTATTTCATTAATTCAGAGCACGCACAACAAAACAGAATTCGAAGAAAGAGACCTAGATCTCGATTCTTTACCCTTCGACTCATTATTCAAATCCTAATCCTTCGGCTCAAGAGAGTTGTCACAGTAATCATGATGAATCGCAGAATGAAGCATATGATCAAGAGTGCCTACGCCTGAATGACTTCTCTTCCTTCTTTCCTTCATATGTCAATCACCAATGACAACCTGCTCGTATAGTAAAGTATTTCAT
>JALZOS010000018.1 GCA_030913755.1 Thermoproteota archaeon
GGTATGAAACGTTCCAGTTTTGTTCCTTTGTGAATAACACACGAAATGATTCTCAATCTGTCTAGGTCCATCCCTTTATACTCTGCATTTGACTCCAAATTGTCTAAGAGTTTTAAGAATTCAGTAGAAGCCTTCTTTGGAAATCGTCCAGAAAAGAAGCCATCCTTAATGTTGGAACGATGGGCGACTTCATTATTGTATCTTCTAAATGGCACTGCAATCTTTCGGTCGATGACCTCTTCCAGATAGCTCCTAGCCTTCTCAACAGACAACCCCTTTATTGCAAGAGCGATCTCTCTAGCGTGCTTGTGGGAGATGTCAGTTTCTCTTATGGAAGCTCGAACATGCTTAGTTTTATTAAACTTATGAAATGAATAGGAATATGACGGCATCTAAGCATCACTTCAATGGGACATAAAGGCTAGATCTGGAGGATCCAACCCCTGGGGCGCCATGTTGGACTCTCTTGTTTGTTATAGAATACTCTCCTAAATAATGTCCAATCATCTCGGCCCTTATCTGGACCGCAAAAAATTCCTTACCGTTATGAACATTGATAGTTATATCAACCATGTCTGGAAGTATTATCATATCTCTCACATGCGTCTTTATAGAGCCATTAAGATTTCCTTCTCGAGCTAATTTGATGTCTGCTCGCAATTTTCTCTTATCATCATTCATGTATTTTCCAACTCTTTTATCAAGCGATCTTCTCTGACGAGAATTCATTAGCGGTAAAAGTGATTCTATCGACATGTTCTTCAACTGCTCAATAGCATAACCCTTAAACTTAAACTCGCGTACCAAGTATGTTCCTCACCCTTGCATACCACTTTTAAATTTAACTAGCGGTTTTGATCTAATCATAAATTATCAAACCTTATTTATTTTATTACCTAGACAAGTCCCAGCCGCGTTGCAAGATCTCTGGCTGCCTCAGGTTTTGCAAATCTGATTATTGCCTTCTTCCCGTGCAGGCCACGTGAAACATAGACTCTGTCAGCCTCAGTCTCGTATAATATTTTCATTGCCTCTAGAATATCCTTCTTTGTAGCATGTTCATCTACTATAAATGTCAGTTTGTTTTCTCTCTCGATCATGTTGAATGTTTTTTCAGTGATGTATGGATGTTTGATTATGGGTTTTATATCTCCGTCGTCGTCAACCGTTTCGCTCATAGACTAGTCACCATTTCTGCTACCTTCAATATCCTGGTTTTCACGTCAGCGAGTTTCTCAATTGCGTTCTTTGAATAAACTGTCAAACGGATAGGATTTGCTCCTGGAGCTAGATCTAAAACACTTAGCTCATCTATTGATTTTACTTCTACGCCTGGCAAAGAATGCCTTAGTTTACATATCGAGGCTCCTGTGCTCACAACGATGATACTGCTTAACGCAGTACGTCTCGATCTACCGCGCATTCGGCTCTTACCTGAAGGAATGCGCTTAATTGACTGGGACCTGTTCAGATCTTCCTGAAGACCCAAAGAGCTCAGTGATTTTTTGAGATCTGATGTTTTGATTATTTTTTCGATTTCATTTGAAACAACTAGTGGAAAATTTGAAATTTCTCCTGTTTTATGACCGCGGCGATTGATTATCTCTTTATTTGCTGTAGCTGCAACGGCAGAACAAAAACCTAGCATTTTTTCTTTCTTGTTTACCTTCTTATCTATGATTTTCCATGAAACCGGTGGATGTGCAACTCTTCCGTGACGTACACCAGCTACTCCTGCTGCTTGACCGGCCCTTGGGAATCCTTCGCCTCGTGCACGAGCTATTCGCGCTATTCCAAGTCCGGTATTGCGAGACTCGGCACTGACCATTTCCCCTGCTGCCGGGTACCTTCCCTGAGGTTGATATCTGAGCGAAGAGAGATTTACATAAACCTTTCTTATGATATCTGGTCTATAGGGTGTATCAAATATCGGCGGCAAAACCAGATCATCGATCTCACTCCCATCAATGTCCAGAAGTTTGGTCATCATTTCCTAACAATTACCTCTAAGATTTTGGGTTCGACAATTTTCTTTTGTCTTCTGAGTGGCATTCTCATTTTTATTAATCTCTTTGGAACTCCTGGAACGGAGCCTCTTACGATAATGTAATCTCCATTAACTGGGCTAAAGTGATCAAACCCGCCCCTTGGACCAATGGCTATTTCGCCGGTTTCTTTTTCATCCTTCGAAATTATCAAAATACGTTTATTGTATTCCGTTCTCTGATGGAATCCTCTCTGTCCTTGTCTTGGTACCGTAAACATGACTACTGCAGGAGATATTGGACCCAGAGTTCCAACGGCTCTTACACTCTTTCTTGATTTATGCTGTTTTCTCTTTACTCCGAATCTTGTGATTGGTCCCTCGACACCTTTACCCCTTGTGATTGCTGATACGTCTATGAATTGACCAGGCTGAAAGACTTCTTTAATCCTGATTTCCTTGCCAAGATTCTCTTTGGCAAATACCATCTTTGATTTAGCATCCTTCGCTGAAATCGGTATTTCCCAAACGAATGGTTTTTTTTGAGAAAGAGATAATGACTCGGGGAAGACTGCAACCACAGCTTCAATATCACTTACTTTATCTGCAATTGTATCGATAGTCTCGAGTTTTGGATCCTTGTTCTGAAATGAAGCTTTCCTAGCTAAATTCTTATCACTGTCTTTACCAAAAACATCAAAGACTGCGCGTTTACCGTATACCGTATTCTTGTAACCCCGTATTCCAATTATTTTGAGCGGCGGTGTGGCAATAAGCGTAGAGGGATTGAGCAGGTTCTTACCAAAATTTGGGGTTTTTTCTCTATCATCCACAGTCATAACATTTAAATTCGCAACTTTGAAACCTGCAAAACCCTGAAGGCTTGCCTTCTCTGACATAGTGTCAGGCCATGTCCTAATCCTAGACTCCATGCTGCGCGCCCTCACCCTTGGATAAAATGCCATACTGCCCCTCCTTGGGGCACTGTATTTACGATGACCCATGCTAGGAGCAAAAGTCTAACGCTCCCTTTAATAAATTTATAACTTGATACAAAAATTAGTAGAATTTATCGAACCGGTACTAGAAATTATTCTGATAATTGATTAATGGTACCTTGAACAGTTTTTACATTATTGTGTACTGATTGATAATAGCTAATGTGCCGAGAACTGCTTCTTCAACACGCACAGTCTGTGTTCCTTGATCCGGAAACATATTAATTACGAATGGGAAGTGCGAAATTTCTGCCTTTTCGGCAGCAAGAATCTTCTTTAGGCCATGCCTAGGGCTTCCGAAGACTATCAGAAGATCCTTTATAGACTTTATCTGGTCTGTCAAGAAAGAAGAACATATTTTATCTGAAAGAGACCGTCCTTCAACGGAGGTTAAGAGTGTCTCATTTGATTTTCGGTTGTCTAAAAGTCCTTTCAAAGTTGACGAGAATTTTACAGAGTAGCCCCAATATCCTTCCAAGGATTCTTTGTTTATTTCGACCGCGGTAATGTGTGGGTACTTTGAAATGAACTTGACCGTCACTTTTTTATTGTTAGAAGTGCTGCCGCTGTACCTAATGGGTTCGTCCAAGCCTACATCCACGAGCAATCCGCCATCATTTTTGAATGTGACCCCCACTCTCACGTCACCTTCTTCGATGTCTTGCAAGGAAACTTTAGGCTTGTGGTGAGGCGATTTGATGGGCGGGAGCATCCCGGCATATTTGAGTATCCACAATTGTGGAAATAATCGCTTCCTAAGATAGGGTGGAGCATCGAGATAGTCCAGGATCGTCATTATAATCTTTCTGTCTTCGGGGTTACATCTTGTACTTCTGTCGTTGTAGATGAAGACATTCCGAACTCTGAAAATCGAGCATGCACGTGCAAGTTGTGAGATTTTCATACTTTTGTCCAGCAATGACTGGGAGTCAATTACAAATGAGTCAGGAATTGCAATGGACAGATTAGTCATAAGGATCACGATTGGATAAAGAAGCCTTCACTTTTCAAGGTGTTCGCTGTCGCAGATAAAACGAAGTTTTTTTATGCCCTATTTTTCCCACTAGACGGGCTCTAGAAGCATTTTTTCTATCTTGTATTTCATCATACCTTGGGAGCCGAAGTTTGTTTCGCGTAGATTACCCTTCCTATCTATATAAATCGTAGATGGAGTGCCTTTAAGTCCGTATTCTTCAAAGGTCGCAGCAGTATAGGGTTTCGATTCTAGGTATTCTCTAACGCGTTTTGTTATTTGCTCTTTATCTTTTGGGTGATACATATCAAAATCTTCCACATTGGAACGGATAAATTTCATTACCCTGTCGTCTTCAAGCGGATGTTGTTCCCTTATTAGGAGGTCATTGGCAACCGGAAAGGGTATCGAGTAACGAAGTTTATTACCATCTACAAGCTGCCCTTGATTCCTCAATGCGTTGAGGGTTTCTCCAGTAGTCTCTCTTTTTGACAAAAGCAATTTCAAATTTTCAGTTGTATTCTTGTCATAATCTTCGAATGCGGTAGCCAGACCCAATACTACAACGTCTTGGCTGCTATATCTTTTATGTATATCAATGGCTTCGGGTAGTCCATAGATAAAGCAGCCAGGACAGTTTACCTGGAACACCTCGACGACAACAATCTTGTTCAGAAGATCTTCTAGATTTATCGGTCCACCTTGTACCCACTCAGACACCTGAAATCGAGGAGCTGTTTGACCTAATTGAATTGTCACAAATCTCTGTAATTTGGATGAATATTTAAATTAATACAAAGGACAAAACCAATTATTTCATTATATTCTAATTATCTTGAAGTTCAAAGGTAAACCAGTACATTATAGAAATAATAAAATTAATATGTATTTTTTAAAAACGTTACTAAAACAATATGGCAGTTAGCTAGCATTCACAATCGTAACTTCAGATGGTAAAGCAGATTTATCGCTATTGCTGAGATGTATCTCCTCTTTTGCTTGCATTTTCTTTAGACAGGGAAGAGTATTTTTCGATCTCTTCTTCTTCAATTTTTCTCATAGTTTTTACTTCTTGATCAATTATTGCCATTTTTATATGTCGGACACCAGTTTTGTCTTCACTGACTAGGTAAATGGATTCTATTGCAAGGACAGCCGCATCGCCTATGTTCAAATCAGAACGGTAATTCTTCTCCAGAAATTCGTTAACCTGGTCACTACCTGCCCCTATTGCTATAGCATTATACCCGATATACGTACCGCTTGGATCAGTAAGATATAACGAAGATCCATTCTTATCAACGCCTGCTAGAATCAATGCAACGCCGAATGGTCTTACTCCTGCATATTGAGTGTATTGTTGGGCCATGTCTGCCAAATTCTTAGATACGCCCTCAACATCAACTGGTTCGTCATAGATCAATCTATTACTTTGGGCAAAGAATCTTGCGTGATCTACTTGGGTTCTCGCATCAGGGATATATCCTGCAGCGGCCACACCTATATGATCATCCACTTGAAATATTTTTTGGGTCACATCAGACACCTGTAATTTTCTTGATTTTTCTTCAACCGCCAATACAACACCATCTTTGCATCTGATGCCAATTGCCAGTGTGCCTCTCCTAACAGTTTCGATAGCATATTCAACTTGGTACAACCTACCGTCAGGAGAAAAGACTGTAATCGCTCTATCATAGCCCGCCGCTGCTGGTAACAATTCAGTTTCACTTTTTTACGGTCTTTAATTTAAGTTTACCTTACCAAAATTTAAATTAATTCTTACAAGATAAATGCGTTATTGCAAGACGAAGTAAGCTTTTATGGACATCCAAATATCATTTCCTCACACCCTACTACAATGGAAATAACGACAGATACTCATCTGACGCGCCGTGGCAATTGCATCGTAGGCGTGTGCGCATCCAAAGCTTGTTCTCAGCTAGAACAGAACATTAGAAGTAATCTTTGCAAGGACGAATGCGTAGTCAAAATAGAACTAATTGTTGAGCCATATTCATTCAGCATATTTGGTAAGAGTAGCAGCAAGTTGATCCTTTCTCACCACCATGATATCGTCATCAGAAAATCAAGCTACGTAGACAGTCGTACGCTGTCAATTGAATGTAACATGTCTTCGTTGGACGTCCCTCGTAGTATTATATACCTGTTGCAAGATACCAACACGATAGGCAGTATGCGAATCACCATAGAATAAATAAATCGTTCGATGAACTATGAAATGATTGATTACCAAATCAAGATGCGCTAGATCTTTGCGTAGAAGATATCCTTTCGTAAACATACAAGTACCTTCTAAGGAGCTCCAGGACAACTGTTCTTGGAAGACGTGGTGGGACAGGTTTGCTGCCATTTTTGCCGAGCATTTCCACTTGGTCCTTGAATCCAATTTTTGTAAGCCAATCCCTAAGATACTGTTTGTCATAACTTTCTTGGACAATTCCTGGAGCGTATAGTGACTTAAGCCATACCCTAAACTCGTCAGGACCAACTGAATCTGCAAGGATTATTTGGCCATTGCTGGGATCTCTGCCAAATTCAAACTTCACATCAGCTATTATAAAGCCCGATCGGTCACCTAGGTCCGCCATTTGATTGTACAATCTTATTGAAGTATTTTTAACATCTTGAAGCTCTTTAATTTCTAGAATTTGCTGATTCAGAATCTCCTTTTCCGAGATAGGACGATCGTGAATATTGGATTTTGTAGTTGGATCAAAGATTGGCCATTTTAATTTTGAGGCTATTTGTGGATTGGGTTCGAAAGATTCAATGTGTGGAAGTACGCCACGCTTATATCTATCATACAAACTTCCATAAAGATACCCCCTTACAACACATTCAATTGGGATCATATTCAATCTTCTTACTAACATTTTATTGGGCCCTTCCAATCTAATCATGTGGTTCTTGACTCGCAGCAAGTTGAACCAAAATTCGGCAAATTTGCACAAGATCTCCCCTTTTCCCACTATGGGTGTTATCATAGGCACGTCATACGCCGATACCCTGTCCGTAAAATGAAAAAGTATATTTTTTTCATCGATATCATAAACATCCTTCACTTTCCCGGAGTGAATCAATCTCATTATACGGATGGGTACTATCCTACTAAATATTAATTTCTTGGTGTGTGAACAATCATGATTGTAGCATAGTTGGAGTAAGGCAGACATATCCTACTTCACCCCCGAAGATATAAAATACACAACTGCAATGTGGTAACATATGATACACTTCTTACTCCTTAGTCTGTTCTCAAGTCATATTCTTCCCATCTTTCCGTTACTTTTTGAATAGTTTCCTTGTCTGGTAACGCTTCTTCCTGTACCGGCCGCAGATAGCCTTCCTCTCTAGTCTTCTTTGTTGCATCAATCCCCATTTTGGATCCCAGATTAAGAAGAGGAGAAGCTGGATCTAAGGTGTCAGTTGGAGTATTGTCCACCAAGATCGTGTCTCTTTTAGGGTCAGATCGAGTAGTTACCGCCCATATCACTTCGTTGACACTATGCACGTCAACGTCCTCATCCACAACAATAATGATTTTCGTTAAAGACAGCTGCCCCATACCCCATAGGCCCATCATGACCTTCTTGGCTTGTCCTGGATATCTCTTCTTAATTGATACTATTGCTAGGCCCTGAAACCATCCGGCTGATGGCATGGAGAAATCCGTAACCTCGGGTTGAAAGATCCTAATTAACGGTAAGAACGCTCGTTCAATAACCTTTCCAATAAAAGCGTCTTCTAATATTGGTTTCCCTACTACTGTAGTTAAGTATATCGGATTTTTTCGCATCATCATTCCTGTTAGAGTAAATGTGGGATACGGTTCTGGAGGTGTATAGTATCCAGTATGGTCCCCGAATGGGCCTTCAATATTAATTTCATTTGGATCTACATACCCTTCGAGAACAATCTCTGCCGAAGCCGGAACTTCTATATCGACTGTTTTACATTTCACTAATTTAACTCCTCTCTTTCTTGTTATTCCTGCAAAGAGGTACTTATCCATCCCTTCAGGAACTGGTGCAATAGCACTAAAAACCACTGCAGGATCAGCTCCAATAACGATGGCAACTTCAGTTTTCTTATTTTCTTCCTTGTTCATTTGGTAATGTAATGCTCCTCTCTTGTGGATTTGCCAATGCATTATCGCTTTTTTAGAACCCAAAACTTGCAGCCTGTAAACACCCAAATTTTGAATTAGAGTCTCAGGGTTTTTCGTAACAGTTACACCAAAAGTGATGAATTTTCCTGCGTCATTCGGAAATGACTTTGTTACAGGTAATAATTGAAGCGATGCTTCGTTTCCATTTAACACCACATCATTGACGGGCCCACTATCGATATGTTTTGGACCATAGTCAGCTATTTCAGATAGTTTAGGCAGCATCTTTAGCTTACCAAAAATGGTCGAAGGTACTTGCATTCTAGATATCATAGATATGCGTTCGCCTATTTCCGAGAAGTCTTCCAGACCAAGTGCTATTTTTAAACGATCGAGTGAACCAAACGCGTTACCCAGCACCGGATATTTGTAACCTTCCACATTCTCAAATAACACTGCGGGTTGGTCGACTTTGTACATAAGCCTTCGGAGTATTTCGGCAACTTCAAGATCTGTGTTCACTTTTGTATTAACCCTTTTCAGTTGGCCGATTCTTTCAAGGGCATCTACATATTCACCTAGACTCTCAAATACCACAAGATTCTTGCTCTAAAAATGAGATATTAGTCTTCCCAAATACCAAGCGACATCCTGCATTGTATTCATGCTATATAATTGTAAAAATAGATTATCAAATGCTGTATAGATAATTAACTTCGCTTTTTTAATATCTGTCGGTTAATAAGTTGCGCAGAATTGAAAGTAAATTTTTCAAGAATAAAGTATAGAATTAATTATAATGCTGTAAATTACAATTCTAGTACGGGCAAGTACGAGAGCGCTAACGAGGCATATCAATTTTATAGGCAAGCAAAAACAAATCAATGGAAATGCGATAAGTGTATCTCAAAATTCAGTACTTTTAAGGATTTAAGGAAACACAAATCTGAAGACCATGCATATTGAAAAACATTGCCTCTAATTTTCAAAGTACGCTTGTTATACATGAGCTAACTCTGACAAACTGCCTTTATGGCTTAGCAACGATTGTTTTCGAAATAGTTGAATAATTGTTTCAATATCATTGCCGTCGCACCCCAAATTACTTCATTTTCCCATCGGATTTGTATTCCCCGACTGCCGGTATTTCCATCCGCGGCCCGGCTGTATCGTAGTAGAATATCTAAGATATTGGGAATCGGGATATTAAGAATTTTTTCTACTTCATCATTTGCTCTTATGTCTAATCTTCTTTCAACCATTGCTACGTACGGATAAATGATATACTTTGAAGTGGACGTTTGTACGCTATCAAGACCTCCTATTATTTTGTCTCTTTGTATGTCCAGCCCAATTTCTTCCCTAGTCTCTCTTAATGCGGTATCTAAGGGAGTTAAATCTTCTCTGTCAAAGTTCCCACCGGGAAACGATATCTGACCAGCATGATCTTTTAACCTACAGCTCCTTTTGGTCAGGACTATATGAGGCATATTATTCAAAGGATGAATTATTACGAGAACTCCTGCAACCTTGCAAGCATCTGGTAATTTATTATCGATTGTAAAATAATCCTTTTTTAGAACGCGTCCTAGAGTTTCACGAATTTGATCGAAATCAAGCACTACAACATCCTTTGGAAATATACACTTAAATCTATCAAGCTGAGATCCAATTCAAATTGTCGTTATATCTAGTCTCAGATCCTACGGGACGTTTATTAATAAAGATAACCAATAAAACTACACGTAGGGGAGCCTTGTTTGGTTTATTCATTTGGCAATAAGGCTCAATTATGACAAGTGCTTCAAAAGTATTATTCGAGCTAAATCCGCCAAGATTGCTTTCAAATGATCACTTTGACTTTATAGAATTAGACTCACAAATCGACAGATTTGTAAAGAGAGCACAAAAGCTAGCGGAATACGTCGATGGATTGCACATAACTGATAGCGTATTGGGAATTCCTCGTGTCTCCAGCGTAACTGCTGCTACAATATTAAGAAAAGCAGGAATAAAGACAGCGCTGAGCTGCAGTCTTCGTATATCTGATCGTAATCTTATCTCAATATTTCAATTCTTGAGCGAGGCGATACGCAACGATATCCAACGTATATTGATATTGAAGGGCGACGATCCCTGTTATGGTCCTAGAATCTCATCGCTTACTGCAACAGAGGTTCTTAGAACATTATCCCTCCATCGCATTGACGAGCACATAAAACTTGACTTATCTTTTCCTAGCAGAATTGTCAATCCTTCAAGTTTCGAGAAAAAACTTAAGCTTAAACCTCATGCGTTCGTGACCCAGTCAATATCGTCTTTGTCTGATCTAAGAAGTATAGTAGATCTTGCCAGACCTTATGGAATAAAAATTATAGCATGCATTCTGTGTCCGTCGGAGAAGAACAGAATCTCGGCACAAAACATCGGATTGGACTGGTCAGGATATGAAAAACATCCAGTCCATTTCATAACAGAAGCGGCCAAACTTTCTGAAAAAGTATTATTGTGTTCGCCCAACAGCTTTAATGATGGTTTGGATTTAGTAAAGGAGCTTGGAAAACATAATCTATAGATCTACGTTTCGACGGGTGGCCGCGACTTCACTTTTTAGTTCATCCAATACCGCTCTATAGAATGGTTGTAGATCATTATCTTCGCTAAGCCGAGGACGCCTGTAATCAATAGTGATCTCTTTCTTGACTCTCCCTGGGCGATTTGTGAATACGATGACCCTGTCTCCAAGACATACAGATTCCATAATATTGTGTGTGACGAAGATAATGGTTTTTTTCGTTTTTGACCAAATCAACTGGAGTTCAACTGACAACAAATCCCTAGTCTGAGAATCCAGAGCTGCAAAAGGTTCATCCATAAGTAAAACTTCAGGATCCATAACCAGCGCCCTGGCGAGAGATACACGCTGTTTCATTCCCCCAGACAACTGATAGATATATGAATCTGCAAATTTTGTCAGCTGCATTGTTTCCAGATAGTGCATTGCTATTTCTCTTCTCTTGTCTTTGTTCAAGCCTGCTACTTTGAGACCAAATTCTACATTGTCTATCACTTTGAGCCATGGGAACAGTGCGTTCTCTTGAAACACTATAATTCTATCAGGCCCAGTTCCATTGATGGGCTGACCGTTGAGAATTATCTCACCTTCACTGGGCTTATCCAACCCCGCCAGTATGTTTAGGAGAGTAGACTTACCACAGCCAGACGGGCCAACAAAACAAACAAACTCACCTTCCTCAATCAAGAGATTGATATTTTCTACTGCCGTAACATAGTCGTTTTTGGCATCAGTAGTCGTGAATCGTTTTGTGATGTTCTTCAAATGGAGCTTCGCCAACTTTTCATCTTAACTCCGACATAAAATCCGCGATTCCGTTAGTACAATGACCCATGTTTAGCTCTCTTAATTTGTCTTACGTTTTTCACTTTCGTATAAATTTTCTCACACGATCTTCATAGACCATCTCGAGTTCTAATGTGACAAAGACGGAAGCTGAAATAATAACAAGTAATAACTCGTATGTTGTCATAAAATTGCTGCGACTATATTTACATCGTTAATTATTTTATGGCATAAAGCCTGTGTTTTAACAGATGAATATGAGTATATAGTTTGTAAAGGAACTTAAAAATAATTCCTTTCACGTTCTAGTGCTTGTTTAGTGTATTTAATATTTGGCCCAGTGAAGCATTAGTCTTAAATCCTTGCGGATTTAGACTTGCCTTGGAAGCCATGAAACCGTCTCTTTTTAGGGAAGCGACTAGTTCGGATAGAGGGGGAGGGCTTGTTTTTAATTTTGATGCAATAAGATCAGTATGGAAGTAATAAGGTTCTTGAACCTCCTCAATACCTATGGTTAGTAAGTTGACCATTGATCTGCACAGACTAGGTGTCCTTTGAAACGCTTCGAGAGTCGGTATCAATTGAACCATGCCTTCCAGAAATCCTCGATCATTTATAGCCTCTTTCCAGAGAGGCCCTCCAATGTAGCATTTCGATGAACATACTCTGCAAATTCTAGGATTACTTTCAACATCCCATATTTCCCGATGTCCACAGTTAAAACAATGAATTACGTACCCGATCTTTGAATAAAGATCATTTGCTTCAAAATTGCTAACATTTACTTTTATGTATGTTCTCATATAGTGTAAATTGGTGTGACTAAATAAAGGTAAAATATTCAGATCAAGCCTAGCCGCAGTAAGTGCTATTAATGATATGAGTAGTCTAATCCCAATCTCGTTGGTGTATTCACTCCTGATCGGATATCCATGATACCGACGATAACAGACTTTTGGATAAACCCCACAGAGAACTGCTGTGTCCGTTGCAGTAATTGATATCATACCTCTGTCATTGACGGCACGCAAAACGCAGTCTATATGTGGCGATGGACTCCCAAAGGGGTCCAAGTCTACTATATCGTATCTATTCTTCTGATTCCTCTGAGAAGTTGACTGTAGAAAACTGCATACTTCACTCCTATGAAAGTAACATTTTCCTTGGATTGAATTTAATTCGGCTGCCTTTCTTGCGAATTCCAATGCCATTGGATTGATATCATTCAGGTATACTGATCCTACCGATGGAACTTCGACACCGACGCGAAGACCTCTGGCACCTACCCCACAAAGACAATCTGCAAAGGATAAAAAATCCCGTGTTTTCAAAGTGGAAAAAGTATTGTACGCAAGGATTGAGATATCTCTGTTCCTCTTCGCGACAGGGTTGAAAAACGCTGGAATTTTGGAAGGGATTTTTTCCGTCAGTGAAGCGCTCGGAACAAGGATTCGAGTATCGCCTTCAATTATTTCGGATATTTCAGACAGCAACGCTTAGTTTTCTAACAA
>JALZOS010000021.1 GCA_030913755.1 Thermoproteota archaeon
TAGATTCAATAGTAACATTAAATATCACCAATTAGTAACCTGAATATTTACGTACTTTCTATTATTACTTAATTATTAATTTCGGATTAGTATTTACTTGATATCCGAATATGAGAAGATGTATGCCCGAGTCCATTTGTCGTAGTTAATTCATACCAAGAACCCTTTGTCTAGCCTTTTTCCAGAGCAGCACATTTGATATGTTGATCATTAAAATTCGATCAATTAAATGAGGTTCATAGTAAACTACGACGCATCGTGGTCAGCTATATAAATATCAGCTTAACAAAATGCATTTTCCTATTTACCTTAAGACATCTTATTATTTCCTTAATTTCCTTGGAGTCTCGCTTCGATTTTGAGATCTTACACCTACTCTTGTAGGTGGGTCTCAATTATATCAGATCCGATGTGACTGAATAATTATTAACTTATTTATATAGCCAATGATATTTATTAATAACAAAAATATATATACTTAATAACATAGCTGTGGATCATGCATACTTCATTGAAACATGTCTTACCGGTTTTCTACATGTTTCTAATATTGAGCACATTACCAGTCGGATTTGCTGCAAATGCTAGCGGTAATTCAATGATAGCGACAAATAGTATTAACACAACCCAGCCTTCGCTTGTAAGCTCAAATACAAATCAGTCTAGAATAAAAGTTGTAGCGTCATTCTATCCTGTTTACGAATTCGTCAAAGAAGTCGGTGGAAATAAAGTAGATGTCGCAAGTCTTATCCCAATTGGAGTGGAACCTCATGATTTTGAGCCAACTATCCAACAGATTCAGAACGCAGAATCTGCTGATTTGGTAGTCTATAACGGCGCAGGTCTAGAAAAGTGGATTGATAAGACTAATGCAAAGTTTAAAGTAGAAGCGAGTCAAGGTTTGAGTCTCCTTATGAGTAATGATACTGGCACTTCTGGTGGATATGACCTTCATGTTTGGCTTGACCCCATCCTAGCAAAAATGGAGATTGAGAATATCAGGGACGCACTAGTAAAAGTAGATCCCGCTAACACTCAAGACTATAAGGCAAATGCAGATAGATTTATTGGAGACTTGGATGACCTAGATAATAAAATCAAGACCGAACTAGCAACTTGCAACAAGAAAGATTTCATAGCGTTCCATAACGCTTTTGCTTATTTCGCAAATAGATATGGATTGAATCAACACAGCGTACAGGGGTTAACACCTGAAGGAGAAGTACTCCCTCAAAGACTTCAAGAAGTTATTCAACTGGCAAGAGATCTAGGGCTGCATACAATATATTCGGAAGATCTTGTCGATCCACGTTCTTCCGAAGTAATAGCTCAAGAAATTCCGAATGGAAAAGTCTTGATCTTGAGCCCTATAGAGGGAATCAATCCAGAAGAACAGAGAGCCGGTATTGGATATCTTAATAAAATGAATGAGAACATTGAGAATTTGAAGATTGGTCTAGAATGCCAGCAGAAATAGTATCAGTTGAGAATGTATCGTTCGGATACGATTCCTCACTTTCATTAGAAAATGTTACTTTTAAAGCAAACGAAGGAGATTTCTTAGGAATAGTCGGTCCTAATGGAGCAGGTAAAACCACTCTTTTTCGATGTATGTTACGAGTACTGGTCGGATACAAGGGAACAATAAGATTATTTGGTCGGGACATACGGGATGACAAAAATTTTCTAAAAAGAATTGGATACATACCACAGACGAGATCAATTGAACAGGGATTTCCTGTTACAGTCGAAGAGGTTGTTTCGTTCGGTTTGATTGGTAGACAATATACCAAAGGCAAAATATCATCTGCGATAGAAGATGTTGGATTAATAGGATATAAAGAGAAGAGAATTGGTGAGCTTTCAGGGGGTCAATTACAACGTGTGTTGATTGCCAAATCACTAGTAGCTGATCCTGATTTGTTGATACTTGATGAGCCTACCACGGCTATTGATATGGAATCAGAAAATAAGTTTTATTCCCTATTGACAGAGTTGAATAAGGAAAGAAAAATGACTATCATATGGTCCTCTCATGATCTAGATGCAATAAAAAAATTAGCGAATAAGGTAGCGTGCGTTAACAAAAGGCTATTCTTCCATGGTAACGTAGGAGAATTCTTTGACAACGAAAAATTGATGATGTCGGCCTATTTAGAATCAAGTATGCAGGCACATATGCACTCGCATTTTGACGTCAATAACAATGACAAGAAGGTAGATCCTGATGGTCTTTGAAATTCTTACGTTTGGTTTTATGCAGCGCGCCCTGGTTGCTGGCGTCATGATTGCAACAATTTGTTCAATTATTGGTTTATTTTTGGTGCTGAAACGTCATTCATTATTTGGCGATGCAATGTCGCATGTAGCCTTTGGGGGTATTGCAATCGGATTATTCACAAATGTGTATCCGTTATGGACTGCATTTATTGTCTCTGTATTAGCGGCCCTTGGAATGACAAAGTTACGTGAATTTACCAAAATACCTGCTGATTCGGCCGTTGCAGTCTTATTATCTTCAGGGCTGGCCATAGGCGTTGTACTGATAAGTCTTTCAGGAGGATTTAAGCTTGACTTATTTAGTTTTCTTTTTGGAAGCATTCTTCTTGTGAGTGTTCAAGATTTGATCATGATTCTAGTAGTGAGCAGTATAGTGCTTATAATAATTTCGCTTATTTATAAAAGACTAACATATGTTACCTTTGATGAGGAACAAGCAGCGGTTGGTGGCCTGAGCGTAAAGAACATAAATTATCTTTTCATAGTGATTGCCAGCATAACGGTCATTGCATCGATAAGGCTGGTCGGAGTGTTGCTCATATCATCTCTCATAGTACTGCCAAACATCACTGCTATTACCATGGGCAAGGGGTTCAAGAAAACTGCAATCATATCCTGTGGCATATCGGTCAGTTCGGTTATTGTGGGTATTATTGTGTCCTACATTATGAATATTGCACCAAGTGGAGCTATAGTTCTGACAGCAACTGCAATTTTTCTCACTGCTGTTTTAGGAAGGCACATAGTTAGGAAAATTAGACGATCAGATATTAACATACTAGACGTGACCCTGAGTGACTAAAATCCTCCTTCAAATATCGTAATTAATAATACCATCAATCAAGAATTGCGATCTCCGCAGCGCCAACTGGATGTCATTTCTTATAAGTCTAGTAATTAGAGCAAATAGTTAGATATTAAGTTCATAGTTACGGGTTAGTATCTCATGTTAAGAAACTTTATTCCTTTGTCAGTGGTAATATATAGCTGTTTTGGCTCAATATATTTTAAAAGGCGCTTGTCTACTAACTCTGCTAGAGTTTTCCTTAATTGGACATGAGAAATGACTAAATCATTCATCTTCTTTACTTTCGTAGAACCTTCTTTGGATAATTCTAATATCTTTACAACAATGTCATTTTCACTTCGAAAAGTCATCTTGATCCGTAGTTGAATATCATGTTCCGCTAATTAAAAAATTATTTAATATCAATTGAGTAACAAAAAGAATTGTATTTTTCATAGTATTTTAGTTAATGCTTTGACTATATCTGTCTTTGAGCTCTTCTAATAACGATTCAATGACAGGAAGCTTCCACCTATCCCTTGCTTAGTCATTATATCTTTGGCTTTGTAGTCTTGTATGTCCTTCTTGAATTTTTTATTGAGCATCGATGATAGGCCTTTCGAACCACGATCCTGAAGCTACTTCGACGACAAAGTCATCAGAATCACCTATTATGGAAATCGTAATCTCACGTAAAGCGCCAGCCAAAACTACCAGAGATTTATTTACAGCAATTATACTTCGTAATGGTCATTTCTGCAACAATACGAAGATCCTACTCATTTTCTAATTCTTGCCTTATTTCTTGGAAGAGCTTGTCAATATTAGTTTGAAGGCCTTTGTAATGTTCTACTCTCGTCATAGGTAAAAATGCTCATCACATTCGATATCCAAATGCAAAAAATTTGGCTCGTTATCTACTATTATGATATCTATTCTATTTTTATTTCCTTGCCTTTTGGCTGGGTTTGAGCTTTCTTTTGGAAGGTTATTTCAAGTATTCCATTGTTGTAATTGGATTTAGCTGTTTCAATATCTGTTTCTGGTGGTATTTCAATAACTTCATGATACTTCCTCTTGAGATCATCGGCTGTAACTTCTACTTTATTATCGTAAGCATTTATCTTGATCTTTTCTTTAGAAACACCTGGCATTTCTATTACAACCTTCACTTCTTTGTCGGTTGTTGTAATATCTGACATAGGCTCTCTTTCAGATGTGATAACGGGAGTTTTAAACGAGGCATCACCACTTCGCATTGGTGATTTAACATTTCCGAATTCTCTTACTCTAGGTTTTCCATCAGGTCCTATTGTCATTGAATAACCATAGACTATAGGTCCAACTTCTCTTACCTTACCTTCTGGTGTTTCATATTCTCTTATCAGATCCTTTGGTGCTTTCGTTTCGATATCTTCAAAAACCTTTTCCATTTCCCTTCTCATTTCGTCGAATCCGCTGAACATGTCGCCAAAATAATTAGTACTACTTCTCTTCGTAAAAGGCGTACTTCCAGTACCAAAGAATTTGGTAAACCAGTCAAATGGATCAATACTCAATTCTAGAAAACCTCATAGTACAACATCCACAACGACATATTTAAGTCATATAACCAAATTTGTCACTTAGTTTGAACTTTTTACTCCCGTCATCAGCTTTTACTAAAATTCCTTTCATAAATAATAATAATAATTGCAACTATTATATTTTAGTTGCTAGGAAGACGAAGCACAGGAAAGGATAAGTGTTATGAATTCCAAGAAACAACATGACAGCTGGAAAATACTTCAATAGAGCTGTAATGGCCCTTGATGCACCGCATATTGGATTTGTCGTAAGAGATACACCCGATAAAATAGTAGTATTCGGTGAGCAAAACGAAAGATTTGATATTCCTATTTCAGAGATTCGGCATGTCAGCAAGAACGTTTTGATAGGACTTAATTTTTCTGATATTGTCAATAAGTACAAAGTGGATCGTAATGCGCCACTTCCAACATCAAAATACGTTGATCCTTGGGGTTCGGATGGAACAGTTGATTTAACAGAATATATGAAGAGGTATGGGAAGACACTTTTCAATAAAGGTGTTAGAATAGAAAATGAAGATCATGTAGGCCATGTGATGAAGGAGACTGACGATAAAATAGTGATATTTGGGGAGCATGATTATAGATTTGATGTGCCCAAATCCAAGATAACTTTTGTAGGTAGAAATGTAATTCTGGGAATGAATTGGGACGAGTTGTTCAAGTATAAGGTTGATAAGGATGCGCCATTACCTACGGGAGAACCTGTTGATAAACTTGCTGAAGAAGGATAAGAAACAATTCATGACTGGCCCTAGCTCGTCTCATTTTTTTGATTCTAATAAACGGAACATGACATTGGGAAGACATCACTGGGCTAAATGTTTATGATAGTTTATTAGAGGTCTATTTTCCATTTCAGAACGCGCTATGTTAAGGAGGATCTAACGAAACAATGAGCTACGTAAGCCAGAAATTCGCTTTATTTTGAAATTGTTTGCCAGAGGAGATGCACAATAATTATGCTCATGCGGAAATTCGGCTGGACCGATGTCGACGTCCGAGTGATCGGGCAAGGCACATGGATGATCGAAGGAGATCGTGATACAGAGGCACGAGCGGTGGAAGCCCTGAGGCTGGGTTTGGAGCTAGGGATGACTCACATCGACACGGCAGAGATGTATGGTGATGGCCATGTAGAGGAATTGGTGGCTGAAGCCATCGCTGGGCGACGAGAGGAAGTGTTCCTGGTTAGTAAGGTTCTACCTTCCAATGCCTCCTATGAAGGTACCCTGAAAGCTTGCAAACGGAGCTTAAGACGGCTTAAGACAGACTGGCTTGATATGTACTTGCTTCACTGGCCCAGCAGCCACCCTATCATTGAGACCATGCGTGCTATGGAGAAGCTCGTGGCAGAAGGTCTAGTCCGGTTCATAGGTGTCAGCAACTTTGACTTGGAAGAACTATGGGAAGCTGAGCGGGCGCTCAAAAATCAGCGAATGACATGCAATCAGGTATTGTATCATCTAGAAGACCGCGGAATCGAGAGACGCCTGCTGCCGTATTGCACCGAGAGGGAAATCGCTGTAGTGGGATATGCACCATTTGGGCATGGGAATTTTCCTTCTCCACGAAGCGTTGGTGGACGAGTGCTTGCGGAGATTGCCAAACGACACGACCGCACTCCTCGTCAGGTGGCACTTAATTTTCTGACGCGCCATCACTGCGTGTTCACGATCCCGAAGACCACCCATCCGGAGCGAGTGAAAGAGAACAGCGGCGGTGTTGGCTGGAAACTTACTGCAGATGAAGTTGTGGCAATTGACGGCGCGTTTCCCGCACCCGATTACGATACCCCACTGGGAATGGTTTAAACCCAAGTGGTATTTGATGCTAGAAAAGAATAGTTAGTTTAATGCGTCATTGTTGAACCGAGCGCAGGATGAATCGCAGTCGCAAAAACGTAGACAATCTCGATGATGGCCGAACCCAGTTTCGTCATGTATCCCTCATCCATGTCATACAAAATAGTTAAGCATCGGCCTAAAGACTCAATCCGGTAGAAAAAGGATGGCAGTTATAAATGCAGATTGTATTCATAGAATTCCTAAATCGCGATCACATAATATAGGATTAGATAGGGTCAAGTTCAAAAATGATCTCTATACACATGTTATGCGAGTCGTGTTCCGTGAGGATTTCCTTAGTGGGGTGCGTAGCGGCGTAAATGGTACCCCCTAGTTTCTACATAAATGACATACGTTACAATAATTCTGAGGATTATGAGACACTTTTGGAAACACTCGTACTTTCAATTAAGGAAAACCCACTAGTTAGTTGACTATTTTTGTTATAACGAAAACATGTCGCTAGACTCCCATATTACGACAATAAGAGATCACTACTCGCTTGAGATTAAAATGTATGACAAGTGAGCTTTGAATCATAGTCGAGGTGACTGATAAGAATCTAAATACAAATGAATTAAAATATGTTCTCTTAAATGGAAGTGAGTTATGGGAGATTGACTATGCCAGTGGATCTGCAATAGAAGTTAGTGAAGTTATGCGGAAGGATTCTATGAAACTCAAGCCGATAGAATATTCTGGCTCGATCGAGGATTATCTAATTAATCAAAGGAAGTGCAAAAATGTTCATTTTCATAACTCAGCGTTAGGTTCCGCAAGAGCTCATATAAAAACTCCTAGACGTACATTCGATAAATAGTTACTCGATCTATATTATGTATTCACACTTTTTGGCCTAGCTGCATTACAATCAGTGCTTATAGCCACAGCCCTTACCGCAACCAGTATTGCAATATCTGTTAGAGTGCTAACAGAATTAGGGAAGATGCAGACAATGGAGGCTAGGCTAATCTTAGGTGCTG
>JALZOS010000038.1 GCA_030913755.1 Thermoproteota archaeon
ATTATACATCGGTAATTGATTTCCTTCTCTTAGTTTTGTTTCCATTTCGACATCTAGTGTCACAAAGGCTACTTGACAGCTTAAATAGTTTCTGTAGTAAACAATACTATTAGGGGACATGATATGCTGAAGGCAAAAATCTTCATTCAGGTCTACCATTCGTTGTACTTATGACTGTTCCCGTTTAATCGAAGATTGTCATAAAATATAGATGCATAGCGGTTAGTATGAATGGGCCTAGAACCCGACGCCTAGTATGGTTGTTCAAGCTCGGGAACAGCTTAATTTTCGTTTGTAAGCATATTAGTAGAATCAATCAATTACATACAAACACAACATCTTATTATTTATTGATGTTGTATAAGTTAAAAGTTGTCCTATATTTGTATAGTTTTGTATAGATTATCAGTCTGTATAGAGTGTCTAAATAATGCTCTCACTAGTAGTTACCTTTTGAGGCTTGAAGCTTTCAATTTTTCAAGTGCAAATTCCCTATTCTTTAATATTCTCTGATTCTTAGATTCAATTTTTAATGCTTTGTTAAAAAAATCTAATGCTTCTGTATAGTTTCCTTTTGAGGCCTGAACTACACCTTTATCCCCTATTACCCTTGCCTGATTAGGATCTATTTTCAAAATCTCATCATAACAATTATCAGCTTCATCCCATTCTCCAAGATTGGTGTGTGCAAACGCTTTATCATATAGTGTATCTATGTGGTTAGGCCTAGACACTGCTTTTTAGCTAAATGTTACTAGATAGCTGAGCTTAAATCAAAAGATTTGCCAGCAGTCCCCTATATACTTTATATATTAAGTGATTATTGGTATTGTTAGTGTTTCTAATTAAATTTAAGTTATCGGCTTTCTTTGTTTTTGGCGTATTTTTTGGTACTTTCTTGATTTTATCAATATATTCATCGTCATTCAATTTATCTCTGTTTTCTGAAACTTTGGCTCAATCAGATCTTCAAGTTGTTAAATATAGAAATCTAACACTGGAACTTGGTAATGGAATATCTACAAATGCTCAGTTATCTTATCCCGCAATAGGTAAAGGACCATTTCCGGGTGTTCTTCTTATTCATGGTTCTGGTGCAAATGATATGAATGAAACCGGCGGTCTTATTCTAATTGATAATAAGACTGGTTCAAAGATATATCCAGACAAGCAAACGTTTTTTCAAATAGCGAAGTATTTAGCAGAAAGAGGATTTGTCGTACTTAGTTATGACAAGAGAGGTATTACATCAAACCTTACGATATTAGATGATAATGTATGGGGGAATGTCACATTCGATGACCTTAAACAAGATGCATCGAAGGCCTTATCAATACTACTGCAACAACCTGAAGTCAATGCAACCAAAAAGGTAACACTAATTGGACACAGTGAAGGCACCATGATAGCCCCTAGAATTGCTGCGGATAACCCAGACAAAGTGAGAAATATAGTTTTGATGGGAGCAGTTGCAAATAGTCTTAAGGATCTCCTATATTTCCAGATTGTTAAAAATCCTCTTGATTATGTGGAAAATAATCTGAACAAGAATCATCATGACATGCTAACAATGAATAAAGTATCTAACGATCCTATTTTTCAGGATCTGGTAGGTGGCAACCTTACTCACCTTCTTCTTTTTCAAACTAACGTTACTGCTTATCTGAATAAGTCGTCGACAGAGCCACCACAGCCTACATACGCAGGTATTAGTCAAGATACCATTAGTATCGAAAATGATCTTAAACCAGCACTTTTAGCTGCGTTTCAAAATGTTACTTCCCCTACAGATTCAGCGTTGTCAGCCAAATGTCTTGATGTCCACTATAAATACTTTGAATGGAATGGAGGTTTGGAAGGGTGCCCCAAATGGATGAGTTCACACTCTGATTTGCAAAGTACCTTGAGCATGATAGGAAATGTATCCTCAGATATAGGTATCCTTATACTTCAAGGGGAAAATGACAGTGCAACCCCAGTTGAGCAAGGTTTACTATTACAACAAAGACTAACAGAAGTGAATCATCCCGACCATCTTATAATTACCTATCCGGATCTTGGACATTCACTATCTTTCTCCAGCGAATGGATAAGCCAAAGTGGACCAATGGCAGAGCATGTC
>JALZOS010000041.1 GCA_030913755.1 Thermoproteota archaeon
CATCTGCACCATTGAACTCTTCTGCGTCCAAAAGTATCAGATTCATATAAGAATCAACATTGTTCATTTTACCACGGTATTCGATTTCGTTCTTCAATCTCACAGCAACCCTACGATTCAACGAACGCTGCAACGTAGTAAGTGGCCTTTTTGACTGCTGCGACGTTGATGAAGATGACAACTCAGTTTATCACTTTGGATTCAAAACAATGTTTCGACAATAAAAAGGTTGCCTTGCATTTGCCGCAACTATCTATTTTTTATATAAAACACCGTACATTTATGATGTGGTCATGATTTCGACTGGTTCTAAATCCATAGATAATCTAATAGGAGGAGGTATTATGACTGGTCTTATCACAGACATATTTGGCGACACCAAATATGCCAGAAATGCCATAGCATTTTCAACTTGCATAAATGTTGCAAGGCTTTTGAACGATTCAATGGTCGTGTTTATTGACACCCAGGGCAATTTTCGACCAGAAATGGTAATGAATCAACTTCTTAGTGCAAGCGATTCTGAAAATATTTTAAAAAGGATAAGGACCGTTAGAATATTTTCAAGTAGATTTCTCCGTTCTGTGATAAAGAATTCAATGATTCTTAAACCTCGGTTGATCGTAATAGACAATTTTGTCTCGCTATTCTCAAGCGAGTATTCTACCATTGCAAAACATTTGTCAATTATGTATCATTTGAGGGAGCTCGCACGCATTGCAATAAATACCGACGTTGCTATAGTTATAACCAACCCGTCTGTTTCCCGTAGAGCTAAAAATTATCACTCTGATGATCAAAATCTAGAGGAAGTAGCATATCAGAATAGACACTCTTCACAAGAAGAGGAGGTGTTTGGCAGAAGCCTTTCTATATATACAGATATTGTTGTGAAATTGGAAGGAGTAGATATAGAGAATTCAACCTTCTCGGCGCAATTGATAAAACCAGCTAACGATGCATTATCTTATGTTAGGATTGCTGAGGGTTTTCTATATGAATCTGAACAGAAATGACTGTCCTTCAGTTTGAAGTGTGTTACTAATGTCTCGGGTTAAAGAGTTGGGCCTCAATTATTTTGAACTTAATTATTATAATTGAGGTGGTGTTAAGCCGACCATAGTAACAAATGAACTCTAATAGTCCTTCCAAGATTAGTTGAAATCATTATCCAATTACAAAATTTCGGCTAACTCTAACAATGGTTAACTCCAATAACTGAGACCAATCCAACATGATAGTAACATAACTATAGAAGCTTCCTGGAATTTCCATCATTCAATCAATAATATTTGCTAAGGGAAACTGATGCTCCGAAATTGAGTCTAGAGGCATCTTAACAATGATGTGCAGAATCAATTAAGGCTAGAATTGTGTGCTTTTAGAAAACGGTACAAACTTAGAAACAATATCTTGACTGAGGAATCATGATTCTATAATTAGGAATTGATCATTGCACTCCAAAATTATTGGATATTGATCTGTCCTATCTTAAGATGTCTGATATAAAGACGATAAAAATAGTTCTCTTTAGTGGATGGGAACCTTGCCATTGGACAGGTATTCCAAGAGAGATTGATGGGCCCATTGTAAGGATTATATCTTTGAGCATATATTGGTTCAGATATTATAATATTTTATAATAATAATAAATACTTTATACAAATAGAAAAGTTTATTAACATAATATTGAATATTATAGATAACCAGCAAATATCCGTTAAACTGATAGAGACCCCCCGTATCAGAAGTCGAATTTAGCTGGACTGTATTGATAGGGGGATGACTCTGTCTTTCTACTTTGTGTTTCGAAAGTAAATGTGCCGCAAAGTGTAATAGTTTCATTCTATTTTGTGTAGTGATGGATAAACTGGATATACTTCTCGAAATGCAAAGAGATTTGTCCCTAGAATTGGTGACTGATCGATACCCTTCTACGGTTGAAGAGAGGATTTCGCTACTTTCTACAGCCATCATTCATGAAGCTATAGAACTTCAGAGATTAACAAATTGGAAATGGTGGAAAAAACCAGTTGGATTCGAGGCGGAGAGTGCTAGAGAAGAATTGATCGATATATGGCATTTTATGTTGCAGACGTCTATTGAACTTGGCATGACATCTGACGATATTCTAAGCTACTATTCACGTAAAAACATTGTTAACAAGGAGCGAAAGAAAGATAATTATTGAATTTTGTCAACATACTCCTTTATGATGTCCAAATTAGTAACCCCCGAGAGATCGTAGATACACACTCTTTTTCGAAAATTTTCAACGTCTCCGCGGGAAATAGTGATCTGGGGTCTTGGACTTTTAGAATTTAAAATTCTGCCTTCCAAGTCTATCCCATTTCGATATAGTGATAATAGAGCATGTCCTGCTAAATGGCCTCTTGTGTCTACCCCACAAATTACGATATGCTTAAGATTCTTGTTGCGAGCAGAATACTTTATAATTGCATCAATTCCTCTGTTTTCAGAGAGTAGTCGTCCAACCAACGCGATCTTTTTCATCAAGTATCGATCCCCTGAAATTTGTGTGAGAAGGTTAAGGCTTGACAGTGTGCATAATGCTATTTCTTTTCCGGCGCCGAAATAATATTCATCTTTTATGGGCAAGAGAATCTTACATAGCTCGCCAACCACCTCTGCCACTGCCTTGTTAAACTCTTTCATCCCTTTAACTCCAACCCTTGAATTTCAGTTTCAGAAGTGACCAAAGCTTCACAATACATCATAAAAGTATCGAAATAGTTTGCCCCGGTGGTTAACCTCTTCCCAAAAATATCTCTTTGCATTTGATATCGGTTACACCTATAACTATAGTTGCAATGTTGTATACCTGTCTATTCTTATACTTTTTTTGCGATTAGCTGCAAGACAATTATTCCAAGAGCATATATGATATTAAATTATATCTCATCATCTATGAAAAATCAGGTAGAATGAGTAATAATGGTCTTGTTATAGTCTATACTGGCAAAGGAAAGGGAAAGACAACGGCAGCATTAGGCATAGTGTTACGCGCGGTAGGACATGGAATGAGAGTTGGAATGATTCAATTCATTAAGGGAGAATGGCATTACGGCGAATTGACCAGTGCAAAAAGGTTGGAACCCGAATTTGATCTCATGGCAGCAGGGAAAGGTTTTGTTGGAATAATAGACGACGATCATCACATACAGGATCATAAAGATGCGGCAAAAATTGCTCTAGAACTAATCAGGAAAAAAATGTCTGAAAAAAAGTATGATATTCTCATATTAGATGAAATAAATTATGCTGCGAAGCTTGGATTGATTTCTGTCTCAGAAATGCTAGACATCCTAAAGTGTAGACCCCAAGATATGACATTAGTACTAACTGGAAATTATGCACCACAAGAAATCATCGATTCGGCTGATCTAGTGACAGAGATGCGGGAGGTAAAACACCCATATAAGCTTGGGATAAAGGCGCAGAGGGGAATTGATTTCTAATTTCTATTTTCAATGGTTTTTGTTTTTTGATAGGATTAATACAAAACTAGTTTATTGCTAATCGGTAATTTCGATAGGGCAACGTTAAAGTATCTCAATGACAGGGTAAAACGTGCAAATGGTAACAGAGATCGCAGAACTTCCCGAGGAAGGAGAACTTGTTATTGCCACAATTAAGGAAGTTACAGGCCATGGTGCTTACGTATCTCTGGATGAATATAACAAAATGACAGCATTCTTGCATATATCTGAAATAGCAACTGGATGGATTCGAAATATCGAGCGGTACGTAAAGCCAAAACAGAAGACGGTTTTAAAAGTTATTAGAGTTCACAGGAGCAGAGTAGAAGTAGACCTTTCCTTAAAACAGGTGTCTGGGGAAGAGAGGAAGTCCAAACTAATTGAAGTTAAGAAAGGAGAAAAAGCCTCTGCGTTTATGGAAATTATTAAAAAGAAAAATAACTTGAATGACGAGCAAATTCGGGAATTGGAGGACAAAATTTTGCAAAAGTTTGACTACGTATATGACATGTTTGAAGTTGTTGCCAGAAAGGGGATGGAAGCAATTAAGTCAATAGACATCCCTGAAGAGTTGAAATCTTCGATTGAGGAAGAAAGTAAAAAAATTCAGATCCCTGAAGTGGAGGTTAGAGGCTCACTTGAGGTAACTTTGCGAGCATCCAATGGAGTAGAATTGATCAGAGATATTCTTTCTTCTGCAAAATCAGAAAGGAGTAATGCAAGTGTGGCTATTACTTATGTGGCAGCCCCGAAATACAGGATTATTTCGAGGGCAGAGAATTTTAAGATAGCAGAGAAGACAATGAAT
>JALZOS010000050.1 GCA_030913755.1 Thermoproteota archaeon
TTACTTAACAGGGCGGGGTGAAAAAATGGTTTCTTAAATATCTTCTTTGGAATTTCGCTTCGGGTTTTGTCCTTCTGTGTCTTTATTCTCTTCTGAGAACATACTGTCAGACCCATCCTTCTTTGGTTCTACTGTTTTTTTTCTGTTTTCGTCGTTCTTCATCTTCCCCCTGAATAGTAAATGCTCATTACAATAATAATAATAGCCAACATTGTTTAATAACGCAACATGGACACCCGGTTAAAGATCAAGTTCGTTGTAAGAATAGCTGACAATAAGTATAGGTTTAATTCACAACATGGAATGACAAGGCTAATTTGAGAGCAAAGTAAGATAATGGTTCAAGTGGTATCATTATGATCAAAATGTCATTTTATCTAACAGATGGCACGATAACGAACAAAAACTGTATACAGTTTCATCGCTTACTAACGGTATGATATAGTTTAGAAGTATTATTGTAGGACCCTTCCTTCTTAGTTTATTCCTTCATAGGTTAGAGCCTCGTCGGAGGAAGAATAATTAATAATGATCCCTTCTTAAAAATCAAATGTATATGGATATGACTTCACCTTCCTCATCAGCTACTATACCACCCTCCTTCTCTTCAATATCGTCATCTTCTGCTTGGGAAGAGATTGATGAGTGGGGCCCTGAAAAAGTTCTTCAAGTTTATGATCCTGACACGGGAATGAAGGGAGTTTTAGTGATTGATAATACTTCGACAGGCCCTGGCAAAGGAGGAATAAGATTTGCTGAAAGCGTCACACCTCTAGAAGTATTCAGACTTGCTCGAACGATGACTTGGAAGTGTGCTGCAGCTGGTCTACCCTTTGGAGGTGCGAAAGGGGGCATAATTGCGGATCCCTCTAGAGTTGATAGAGTAGCATGGATGAAGTCTTTTGCAAAGATGATTAGACCATATTGCCCATCACAATACATTGCTGCAACGGATGTTGGAACCACCGAGCTAGATATGGCAGTATTTGCCCACGAGATAGGGGATATGAGAGCTTGTACTGGAAAACCTGCAGAACTAGGTGGAATCCCTCATGAATTAGGCACTACTGGTTATGGAGTAAGTGTAGCGTTAGAAACAACTCTTGAAGTTCTAGGTAAAGTAGAAGATGAATCTATTAGCACTAACATATCAAAGTCGAAGGAGATACAGAAGTCAAATAGCAGGGAAGATGGAATAAGAGTAACCATCCAAGGGTTTGGCAATGTTGGATCCTTCACGGCTAGATTCTTAGATGATCTACCTCGAATCAAAGTAGTTGGTGTAAGCGATGTTTCAGGATTTATTTATGAAAATGATGGGCTAAATATTCCTAGACTAATGATGGACATGAAAGGAAATGCAAAACTATCGGATCTTGGAGGGAACCAACAAAACAACTCCTCTCTTCATCGTCCATATGATATCAGAGATAAGGATGAGATATTTGAGGTAGATTCGGATGTCTTTATTCCAGCAGCAATGGGTGGAGTCATAAACGACAAGACAGCGCCAAAACTACTTGAACATCGTGTAAAGATTATTGTCGAAGCTGCAAATATTCCAACGCCCCCTAAAGCTGATGAATACTTAAATAAGAATGGCATTTGGATTGTCCCTGACTTCCTTGCTAATGCAGGAGGTGTTATAGGATCTTTTGTTGAATATCAAGGAAGGACTGAAAAAGAAGCATTTGATCTTATCAAGTACAAGATAAGTAAGAATATAAAGCAAGTTCTTGCTGAAGCCGTTATGCAAAGGACGAAGCAAGGAGACGGTTATGTAATGGGGAATCCGAGAAGGATAGCTACTGAGATAGGAAAACAAGTGGTATATCGCGCCATGTTACTAAGAAAAGGAGCAATAAGTGTTGCAAGAGAAGCATATGCAAGGAAAGACAGAATATCTGTGTAGATCAACCCGATTATAGTAGATCAAATACCCGCCAACCCGGAGTGTCTATCTCTAATTGTCAATTATGCCGAGGCAGTCTAAAATTACGAATATGTCTGCAGCATATCAGAAAACACCTCTAATTAATGCATTCATGATAATGGGGTTTGTACATAATCTAAGTAATGAAAGTGGCAACCCTTCATTATTAGTGGAGGCATTTGACAAAAATAACACGTTAATTGATACGGCAACAGGCGGGCTTCTCTTACACAACCTAATGCCCGGAGATAAATCACCGTTTAAAATTCCAATGTTTACCAATGCTTCTGACTTTGATCATTATTATTTGCGAATAGTTGGCCCATTAATACCGAACTAAAATGTCTGAATCACGACCAAACCCAAAGAAAATAGATAAATCGATTTTGGTATTAATTGGAATTACGGTAGCGACGGGATTGACTATACTACTTCTGCGCATGTATTGGTTTAAGTAGATACAGAAAATCATAACATACAAAATTTTGAGAGAGCATTTGGTTTCACATCTTTTCAAAACAAGTTACAGAAATTATATATCGAATCTAATCGTTATCCTTTTCTTCCGCTAGATAAAAAGAGAAGAAGACAACTTTGATGTTTTATCCGAGAAGGTAGCAGAAGACGAGACTATGCAGGCGGAAATCATTCCTAAAATAAATAAGCTGATCCAAGAACTTTCAAATTTGTTAGACTAGTGGTCTTGAAACTGATTGTCAGGATAAGATATGATAGAAAGGTCATGAAAAGGGGTTCAAGGATATCGTGTCCAAGGATCCATATTCATCTAGTCAAAAACCAGATGAAACCTATAATTTCGCTGGGAAATAAAAGACCTAGTTATTTGCTAATTCATTAAAGACTAATTAACCATAACAGAACCCTCTCAGATATTGCCTATTTTTGGAGAGCATTGGGAAAAGGTTCGAAACATTGAGAAGGTAGCTGAATCACTAAAAAAACTCAGCAAGAGCTAATGGAGGATATTAAAAGAGCTGACAAAATCACTAGACGTGCACTGTATATTTCAATCGCTGCCTTGATTATTAGTGTCATTGGTGTGATTCCGATAATTAACGAAATATTTTTCAGATAATGAGTTTAGGCTAGAAATTCTATCTAGTTATAATAACCCTAATCTAGTTACATATGAAATCTTAATTAATGCGGATCTACATAATTTAACGCACCATTATGGTCTTATATGGAGTTTTTGGGAGTCACTCCCCTGAGGCATGTCCTCTTAACAATCCTGCAAACAGGAAACTAGTAATAGAGATGTCTGAAAAACTTACTGAACTTGCTCAAAAAAATCATGTCGAATTGAAAGAGCAGTTTCATTCCGCCCTAGAACATAATTTTGTCTGGATCGTAGATGCAGAAAATGGTCATACAGTACAGAAATTTCTGATCGAGCTAGAATGGACAAAGTTTAACACAATGAGGATATTCCCCATTGGAACCTTCAAGAATTTGGTCGATGAATTAAGGAAAATGGAACAAGTGTAGGCCCAAATATAACAGGCTCGTGTGACTGCAGAAAATTCATGACTTTTCTTTCACAAAACCCTCGTTGTGGATCCAATAATGGGATACTGTGTCAGCTTCGATCCAATACATTTCAATACGGATCGCGCTAATCCTGTACCTATCATTCAAGAGAGCGAGCCATGACATTAGTTCCTTCTTAACCCAAGATTGAGTCAATTACAACTATCGGAAACCAGAAGAGCAACTAGTAACATTTTTTGATAGTCAAACATCGGATCGCTAGATTCTCATTAACTGGTAAACCAGATTGATATTGGTCACCTATTTCACATTGCTTTTCTCATGAACATACCACCCCTCTCATTTCCTAGGTTTTTGCATTTTGCCGCTTAAAAGATCATACAGCTGTTTGTTTTTAGATGCTAAAGTATTAAATTTCATCGGTAGCCTTTGCTTTCGGATTGCATTATTAAGAGCGTATTTTATTTTGTAATCAAAGTTATGATCTAACTGTCGTAATGAGCTGCATTTTTCAAGCCAAATCTTTATAATAACAAAGGCCTCATCGTATGGCATTTTTCTAATGTTGATAAGATATGGAGCTAATATCAAACCTATTGTGTTTTTTCTATAATCTTGGATTGGTGTTTGTAGTAACATTTCTATCCAGGATATAGAATGACTTTGACCAGTTGCTTGACCAAATATTTTCTCGATTCTCTTTCTTAATTTATCATCCTTCAATTTTTGGTCCACAAGGAAGGCCTGAAATGTTCCCAAAAGAAGACTTATTGGAGGCCGGTAGCCATCCCATTTTTGAATAATTTTAACTTCATTCTGGCCCTTTCGGTACTTTGAATTGACAGATCCTGGGATTCTTATCATACAGGATTTGAAAGAAGGACTGTGGGATGGATCTGATTTACCATTTGTCAAGTAATATTCTGCAAATCTTAAGAACCTTGTAGATGGGTTATCAAACCCTTCAAATTGCACAAATTCTTCCAAAATTACTGCATCAATTGGCTGGTAAATGTGGTAACCATTACCTGTCCACAACACAGTTGGATAACCATTTAGTTTGAATCTGATGGTCCTAAGTGTTTCTGATAAAGTTCTTTCCAGCGATTGTTCTGATCTAGATAGTGAAAGATCCAGATCGGCAAAAATGAAATTTGGTGGGTATCTCTGGATTCCTTTGTATTCTGTGTAAGAAGGATAAGCATTAACTCGGGAATCTACATAGTTTGACTCTTCAAATGCCGTGATCATTGCTTCCTTATTAAAGACTTCAAATTGTTTGCCTTGGCTCTTGTAGGTAGATATTGTCCTTGGAAACACTGGTTCTGGAAAATGGTTCAGGATAAATGACAAGTCTATCGTATCAACAGAAGTATAGCTGCAGGATACGTAAATCTCTAGCTTTTGAAAGCCTGTCTTTAGGGTTGGTCTTTATCGATCTTGCGAAAGATTAGTAGGAGTTAGTCTATGACGGGTCTGATACTTGTGAAGCATGTATGGCGAGTAGACACCTTAAAAAGGCCACTGCAGACGAAGCAGTTATGGAAAATGATGATAAACCACTCAATAATTCAAAAGAAAGTCGCGAGAAAGATGTAAAACTTGTATCTTTTCTGCCATGTATCGTTGCAGATTAGTCCTTATTCATCATGGATTATTTATCGACCTGAATACCAAGGAATATGTTTACCCTACAAGGCTGACTATGGTTTGATGTCGCTTACCTTCTTGTCTTTTAGCTGTGATTCTTTTATTTCTTGTTGCCAGGTATGAACAAGAGTAACTTCTACCTTTTTTGTCTTAGAATCTTCTTTGGACGAAGACCTGTTGTCTAAAATAAATGCGTATGCATCACTTATTGATGGATTAAAAACATCGTTGATTCTCGTTCCCTGTTTATTATAATATATAGTCATATCTTGCCTATTGGCATTAGTTTTCCAAGCAGGAACGTGTTTTCTGCTAATTATCAAAACTTCAATTTTCTCTTCTGAATTCTTTACCTTTATATCAAAAGACAGCCTGTATTCAAACATAAGTATCAAGTTTGCACCAAAATACAATATCTCATAACCATTAGGATCGCCTGACGGTATATTGAATTCATTGATATTTCTCATAACATGAGGAAGAACTTTCATGGCAGTTGTATGGATATAGAGACATGTGAGGATATAGAATGTTTTTGTGGAGGTACCTCTTAGCCCATTAAGTTATCTACGCTCACTAGATGTTTTTTCTTTTTATCTCGGCAGAATGTAGCTATCCCAAGTGATATTATGGGATATTAACTGGAAGAAGGGTCAAGTGAAATCAGAAATTTTATCTAAATGATTTTTTGCTTTTTTTATTTAGCTTGATTAGGATCAAACCAGCGATGCCCCATAAAAAAAATGCAGGCAGGTACTGATGATAAATCCAAATCACACCTCCTAGAATGGCACAAATAATACCCAATATTCCAAAAATTTGCTTCTGTTTTATCATTGTTGTCATTGTAAAATTCATCCCAGATAGATAAATAGTTATTTCAAATCCCCGACAAAACTTGGAATTAAATTAAATCAAAAATTGGAACAAAAGGCTATGTAAAAAAACAAATAATACTTACCAAAGCTAAATTCCGAAGATAGAGTTTGAAGAACATTAATTAAACTTGAAATATTCCTTCACAGAATGAATAAAATCAAATCATTATTTTTAGCCGCAGAAGACGCCATAAAGAACTCTTATTCTCCTTATTCGAAGTTTAGTGTTGGGGCTTCTTTACTTTCGAATGATGGTAGAATTTTTCGAGGAACGAACGTCGAAAATATTTCATATGGATTAAGTATTTGTGCTGAAAGAGTTGCAATATTTAATGCGATATCTAACGGTTGTAGAGATTTCACAGATATAGCCATAGTTACTACTTCGGGGAAATCCACGTTCCCCTGCGGTGCATGTAGGCAAGTATTGGTGGAATTTAGTCCCAATTTGAAAATTCATTTGAAAGGGAATAGAATAAGAACGGTAAAACTATCAAAAATCTATCCCAACGGTTTTAACTCAAACCAGATGACTAACTAACTGCTTCTTAGTAGATTCTTCTCCAGATAATGTGATGCTCTCATTGCTAGTTATTAGATTGGTTGGCATCAGTCAGGAAGTTCTTACACAGCGGGAATTTATTTCGGACCTTAAGAGCAGTGAGACAAATGCGCGCATATCCTCACAGCAGAGTCATTTTCCTCTTGAAATCCCAGATAGCGCCTTCTAGTTTAATAGAGTACCATATCGGTGAACTATCAAACATCGTAACTTGTTAGGATTATTGTGTATAGGATAGCTTCGCAGAATTGACTTTAATTCAATTCAGTTTTTTATAGGAGAAAAATAGTCTAAAAACCTCAAATATATACCTCCTGTATATTTTTTCTAGTGTTAAATAAAAGTACATCCATAATAGTGTTCGCAGCCATGCTCGCGTCAGGTGTAATCATAGCAGATTCAGGTGCATTTGCAGACATATGTATTAGATGTTCTGCTAAAGGGGGTAACGGTGGTAATGGCGGTGATGGCGGCCCGGCTATTGCTGGCGACGTTGGCCCTGGCGGATCATGTTTGGCGAAAATCATTGGTAATGAATGTGGAGGTAGCGCCGGTAGTAATGAAC
>JALZOS010000051.1 GCA_030913755.1 Thermoproteota archaeon
TATAGTATTATACATTATCATTAATAAGGAATTTAGGCAAATTGAAGAGATATTTGATTTAGTTCACTAACCCCGTTCAAGTAATTCAATCAGGGTTACCTCAAAAAAATAGGTTGGCATTATTACGAAGGTAGAGATTGCCAAACCGTCTAGTTAATCATGTTTGCTACCCGATCTAATTTATATGGTGCACTTCGCGATCATGTTTCCTTAATTCTGCTGACGTTTTAAACGAAATCCCGCCACATTCTTCACACGCAAAAGTCCTTTCGGTCCCAGTTGGTTTAGGATCCTGATCTGGTGTAGAAGACATGATATGCACTATATACAAAAATATTTAACCATTTGGGAATTTTATCTATGTATTGTATCTACGACCTACAATTTTCCGTCTTAGTGTCTTTCATGCGTTAGGCTGGTGGCAGCATACTCCTTGCTATACACCGGGCTCATCTTGGCGTATGTCATCATAAATCATGAAATTAGTATAGTCAGAGCTAAGGCTAGGGCAAAATAGATCTCTCTTGATGTCGTAGATCGCTCTGGACGGAGAGGATGAGATTGCGTGGAACCTCGAAGGCGCTGCTTTTCACGCTCTTGGCAGATACGATGAGGCTCTTGCGGCCTATAACAAAGCGCTTGAACTAAATCCTTATTATGGACAGGCTATTGATAATAGGGATCTGGTTCTTAAACTGATCGACAATCGGAATCAGTAATTATTTCCCCACGTTCATCAAGAAACCGGCGACTACATTTACGATACTAAGTTTCGTTATGATTTTGTTTTGATGCACGTCTGCAGTACTTAAAAATGGGATCAATCAATATTAAGTACTTAGTCGTAAGAATACTGATAGTAAGTATTATGAGTGAATTCACCTTCTTCCGTTTTATAAGCAATAAATTGTTAACGTTGGAAGAGGAAGCACACAAGCAAGAGATTATTGACATAACAGAAGAAGTTCTTGACGCAAAAGGTATAGAATGTGACGCAAGGATAGCAAAAATATCTGAGGAACAATTAAGAGAAATTCTCGAGGAAGTAAGAAAGTTGCGAAGGAAAAGGAAAAGGGTTTCGCGAGATGACAATGCCACGAATGAAGGAGAGGAAGAGAAAGAGTATGGAGATGAAGAGGTTCCATATATCAAGTAGGTGTGGATGGTAGTTTGAATATTGATAGGCTAATGAATCGGTGGCTTGCAACCCTTGGGATAGGTACACTGCTTTTCGGATTCGCGTTATTTGTTTTGCGAATTCCCATGCGAACAATAATGATTTTCTTTGCATTGGGAATACCTGTTATTTTACTATGGTTATATGTTGATCAGAAATCAAGACGTCAAAAGAAGGAAATTGATGATTTTAATACGTTACAAGATCAAACGTGTATATGTCCTGTTTGTGAGCACGACAAGGCAGCCGCGTGTTTGGATCAAAAGTGTCCCTGCTGCATTATGATGAAAGGTACTAAAATATTAGGACATTCTGTTAACCCGTTACAGTAAGAAAAAATAAAGGTGATACTGTAATCGGGATATATTTAAATTAGATTTTTTTCGGTAGTCGAATAAAAAGACGATCCCTCTCGTTCCAATAGGGTTATGTGCCTTATCGAAACTTTTCATATTTAATTCAATAAACTGGGTGTTGTAGATTCTGATAGTGGATTTTGCAAGACAATTCATTATGATGGCATGTACAATGAATGTAATTCCCATTGCAGCAATTTTTATTCTATTGACTCCTGGAATCCAGCATAAACAAGGTCGGATAATACATAGGGCAAACACCCTTAGAATGATCTACTATCTTTACGCAAAATAAGCATTTGAAACATTTAAAAACCAATCGTGAGACATATTCTTGTCCGCTAGCACCCTTGTACGCTGTTATTTCATAAGTTGTACATGTATAGTGGGATTGAACCTTCGTGATGTAATTCTTTTCTAATAATTACAAGTAAGATAGTAAAAAACTACGTCAATAACGCTCAACAATTGAGCATCCACTTTGAACCCCGGCTTTGTAACAAAATATCAAGTGTAGTAAGAAAAACCAAGAACCCACCGAAGCGTCCGTGAATAATTTGTAAACCAACAGTATAGAAATTCTAAAGTAATAGAACAATTGTAGTAATTAGACTTGGCTACAGAATTTGAGAATATAGTGACAGATTATAGCGACCCCAAGAAAAAGATCCTTTATTATCTTAAGATTATGCATCGAGCAAGGCTTCAAGAGCTTGCTAAAGCCATGAAAATATCGAGGATGGCCGTTCATAAGCACCTTGCTCAACTGCAGAAAAGAGGATTGGTTGAAAGCATTGAAAGTAGAGAAGGCGTTGGCAGACCAAAGATGTCGTATCAGTTAACTAGTCAAAGTAAGACTATTTTTCCTAAATCATATGGTGCACTTGCAATTTGTGCTCTTGATTTCATTGAAAAGAATATGGGCAAAGAAGGTGTGGAAAAAGTACTTCAAGAACGTCAAAGAGATCTATTTGACAAATATTATGATCGCCTCAAAAAATTGAATTTTGATCAAAAGGTCACGGAACTAGCAAAGATTAGAGATGAAGAAGGCTACATTGCCGAATCGAAAAAGAACAGCCACCAAAACGGGACCCATACACTTCTAGAATATAACTGCCCGATACTCGAAATAGCCGAAAAACATTGGGAAGCTTGTTCTGCTGAAACGGAATTGTTCGAACAGCTACTTGGAGCAGAGATAGAAACAATTCACAGAGCTGCTAAGGGTGACATGGTTTGCAAATTTGTAATTAAGGAGAAAAAAGAAGAGGATCTCTGAGGTCAACTTTGTAATTAGTACAACAGCAGATATTTTGATAAACAAGAATTAATTTGTACAATTTGTAAACTGCTGCATTTATAAATTAAATGTTGTATTCTAATTTTATGAACCTTTCACGAGAATTACAAGACAGATCGTACGTCTCACAGATTGAACAGTATTCAAATGGCCCTCGGAGAGATTTAAGAAATGAGATACAAATTATTAGGAAAAAGTGGACTGCGAGTTTCTGAACTATGCTTGGGAGCGATGACATTTGGAGAAGACTGGGGTGCCTTTCTTAGAGGATCTTCCAAAGAGGAGTGTAAAAAAATCTTTGATCTATTTGTAGATGCAGGTGGCAATTTTATTGATACTGCGAATAATTATCAGAATGGCACTAGCGAAAAATATGTTGGTGAATTCATTGCTCCAGAGAGAGAGAAATTCGTTCTAGCCACAAAGTATACTCTGACTACCAATCCAAGTGATCCTAACGCTAGTGGAAGCCATCGCAAGAATCTATTTCAATCTGTTGAGACAAGTCTAAAGCGCTTAAACACTCACTACATAGACTTCCTTTGGGTGCATGCATGGGATTACATGACTCCGATCGAAGAAGTAATGCGTTCCCTTGATGACATGATAAGATCTGGAAAGGTACTCTATGTGGGAATGTCTGACGCACCAGCCTGGGTCGTTGCTCGAGCCAATACCATGTCAGAACTCCAGGGCTGGTCTCCGTTTACTGGCCTTCAGATAATGTACAGCTTGATCGAGAGAACTCCAGAAAGGGAATTGCTTCCAATGGCTCGTACTTTAGATATTGGCATAACTGCTTGGTCTCCCTTGGGCGGTGGAGTGCTTTCGGGAAAATATAATACTCCTTACAAAGAAAATCAAGAGCAAAAGAGATTTGAAACAAACAATCCAATGACTGCTGCATTTGTAAACGAAAGAAATCTCTCAATAGCGAAGGAAGTACAAACAATAGCCAAGGAAACAAACAAGACACCATCGCAAGTAGCTTTAAGCTGGATAGGGCATCAAAGAGATAGAGGCGTCATAGTACCAATTCTTGGGGCTAGAACCCAGACTCAGATGAAGGACAATCTCGGTTCTCTAGATCTAGCGTTGTCATCAGATCAATTAGAAAGATTGAATGAAATAAGCAAAATTGAGTTGGGATTTCCGCATAGTTTTCTTTCCTCTGACATGGTCAAGACTTTGGTGTATGGAGATGTATATTCCCAGATAGATTTCCATAGAGGAGTCTAATTTTTATGGACGAATCTCTCGACAAACATACAGAATCAAGCATGAGAATAAACGTGTTAGGTGTAGGCTGTAGCATGCGTGAAGCATCCTATAGCACAGCGGCATTGAAGCTTACGCTGGACCTTGTAAAGACTAATGGCGGAGAAATGCACCTTTTAGATTTACGGCAAACAAAGTTGCCAATGTTATATTGAATCAACCCAAATATCATCGGCTTAATTCTATTAGAGTTTATACTTTATACTTTATAAAGATGATAAACACTGTTAGCATTCGTTACATTTTTTAGGTACCTTAATCCTGTACCTTTTACTAATTATATATACCAAGGTACTATGAATGTAATTTACATGGATTGGAGTGAAATAATATCTAAAAGAACACCAGTACGGACTAAGGACAATACAACTTGTGACTATGTTGCAGGTGAATATAGAGATTATTTGTTAGTAATTGAAGGAAGAGTAGTGGCACGTGAATATGTAATTCCGAAAAATGAGGTTGAGAATTACGATGGAAGAGAACTATCTCTAAAGATACGGCATGATGAAATAAGCTCAGATTATGA
>JALZOS010000053.1 GCA_030913755.1 Thermoproteota archaeon
ATATTAAGGCGTTTCGCTTCCACTCAAATTCATTATTTAGTCATAAATCCAAAATTAACGATAGAGTATTTAGCGACCGTCTTTACTACGTACTTCTATCAGGGTACTTCCAAGTTTTTGTTTACACATTAGAGTTGTCACCACTTCCTAGAAGGGATCATTCACATGCGAAGTATACTGAAGATATTCTGTAAGCAAAAAATAGCACAATTTTTCTCATCAAAAAATATATTTAGAGGATATGACCAAGATTGTTTTCAAAACTTCAGCAAGTTACTATACCAAATACAATCTATCTGTATGGTTTCTGAGTGGGCCATAGAAATACAAATTATGCACACAAACTAAGCCCATCAGAGTATTCACAATAATGAGCCTTTTTATCCATATGGATTTTGCAGTGCTGTAGTTTATGTCAAATTATGAAAAAATTTAGGTTCTAGTTTCATAACTCGTTATGTCCGTACTTTGGTAACACCAATTTGCATATCTACATATCTACACCAGGGATGAAGCAATGAATTAAGTAATATTGAAAAGCATCAGTTGAAAAACGACCAGTTGATCATGGCAATAAACAGGGAATCATTGAACGCACAGATCCATTTTCGCTCGTAACTCGATGAGTAGAGAAACAACCAGATTTCAAGAACTATTATTCTAATGACTGTCATAATTAATTCAATTATTACTAGCAAAGCTAAGCTGGCTAGCTTATTTGGTAAATTGTTCCATTGTACCCCAAAACCTACAGATGGCCATCTAGTCCTACCCTTATATCTGTAATAACACCAAATCCTTCTCCAAAGATTATGCTTTGTTCTTCATCAGCGGTATTTGCCATATGGTCTGCGAGCGGTCCTTCTAGAAGTATTCTAGTCCTATCTGCTTTCAATTTAAAATTGTAAAGATTTTCCAGTATTTATATCACCCACAAATATTGTATTCTTATATTGTTTGCCCAATTTTGCTGAATTCAGGAATTGTAAAGCTGTAGGACCAATAGTCTGATTCCAAACGAATTGGGGATTGCTATACTGTCCCTTTCCATCAAAAGTGACCAAATCATTTTCAGGATTGAATCGCTTTGTGAAAAGCCCATTACCAAATTATGCCATAACCCTTCTGAGGGCGAAGTTATTGAGAGCGGTTCTATCTGTGCTCTTTAAAATGCCCTCTAAGGCATAAATGTGTACAAAAGAATCTGATCTAGATTGTTAAAAACCGATCTGAAAAATGCCATTTTCGAAAGTGTAAAGCAAGCTATTTTAGACATCAGTACTGTAGGAGTTGCTTTTTCTGGTGGGGTTGACAGTACCTTATTGGCAAGTGTATGCCAAGACCTTGGAACAAATGCAATCTTACTAACTGTAGGTTTTTCAAATTCCCATGACATTGTATATTCCAAATTAATATCGTCTAAAATGAATATGGTCCATTTGATTCTAGAAATCACTTACGATGATTTCCTTAGAACCTCTCGTAGAATTCAAAAGGAAATTTCATGTAAAAACAGATCTCATGTTGAAAATTGTATCGCATTTTATTATGTTGGCAAATTAGCTTCCACATATGGAATCAAAACCGTCCTAACGGCAAACGGTTTTGATGAGCTCTTTTGCGGATATAATAGCTACAGACTGATTTTTAATCAGGGCGATTCATATATCAACAGTGCCATAGCAGATAAGATTGCAAATGAACTCGAACTAATGAGTGAGATAAACCAAACCATTCAAGCTTTTAAAATACACGTCAAGCAACCTTTCCTTTCTGAAAAATTCATTTCAGTTGCAATGGAGATTCCTGTGAATCATAAGATACTAGGATCGACCGATCTTTTGCGGAAGCATATATTAAGAAAAATAGCTCTATCACTTGATGTTCCTGGTGAATCAGTTATACGTCGCAAAAAGGCCTTTCAATACGGCACTTTAATCCACAAGAACTACAAGGATATCATTTAAATTTACTTCCAGATCCAATTTTGGCAATAGTCTTCGTCACCCTCTTCGATACATTTGCTATAATTCTCTGTGAAGCGGACAAATGATTTGATGGATTAAAAATCTTCTTTAATTCTGCGATAGTTAAGTTCTTTAAGATTGAAGGATCTTTCATTACTATATCATGGAAATCTTCTCCATTTTCGAGAGCCTCAAATGCAATCCGTTGAATATCCCGATATGCAGAAAATCTTGGGATCCCTTTTTTTATAAGCGCCTCAAGTAAGAATTCTGAGTAAATCTGCCCCTTAGTTTTATTGATATTATCCTTGATTCTTTGAGGATTAACTTTCAAACCTTCAAATATCCTTAACATAGCATTAAGCATTTCATCTACAAGTATAAATGACATTGGAAATGTGAATCGCTCATTGGCTGAATTTGTAAGGTCTCTTTCATGCCATAGAGGGATATTTTCCATTGCAACAGCCAATAAAGAACGGAGAATTCGCGCCAAGGAAGATACCCTTTCACTCTTAATTGGGTTTCTTTTCACAGGTACGGCACTGCTACCCATTTGTCCTTTTCGAAACGGCTCTTCTACCTCTCCAATTTCAGTTCTTTGTAGATTACGAATTTCTACCGCTATTTTGTCAAGCGTACAACCTATCAAAGAAACGATGAATTGTGCTTCGGCGAATCTTTCCCTGGGAATGACTTGGGTTGCTGCTTCTATAGGATTCAGGCCCAGTCTCTCCGCCACTGTTTCTTGAACTTCAATTGCCTTGGTTCCCATTAGGGACCCAGTGCCGACGACACCAAGAGTTTTACACATAAGAAATCTTTTCTTACCTTCTTCAATACGATCTAAATGCTGCGCCAGTTCGCTTGCCCAAACAGCAAATTTTAGTCCAAAGGAAATTATACTAGCATGTTGCCCGTGAGTTCTACCTACAGCAGGCATCCTGCTAAATTCTTTTGCCTCATTTAACACCACAAGTGATAGTTTTGAAAGTTTTGGTTCCAAGATCGCAAATGCGTCCCTTATCTGCATGGAAGTGCATGTATCGATTACATCATTACTGGTAAGTCCAAAATGTACCCATGGTTTTGTCATCGATGAACATCGCTCACTTAACGCCTCAATAACTGCGGCGGTATCATGTTCGCTTATCTTTTCCAACTGTTTGACCCTTTTCAATGTTATCATTCTTGATCTTGCTAGCACAGAAATTTCCTTTGCAGCGGCAGGAGGTATGATGTTTATTTTGGCTTGAGTAATTGCGACTTCGGCCTCGAAATTAAGTTGGTATTGGAGCTTCTTATCCTCTTTAAATATCTCTTTCATTTCCACACTGCCATAACGACAAGAATCTATCGGTAAAATGGACATTTATTAGAAAGGGATAAGAGAGTAAAATAAATTTTATTGGATTTTCAGTGATATAATCTATTTAGAATCTTATGAATAAATAATAATTACTCGATTCAAATTTATCACCTTGAACGCGATCTTGTGTAAAGGTTATAATGACTGGTTGATAAATGACCAACGCATGAGTGGGTTAATAACCAGAGGCGGAAACCTACAAGTTAGGAAGGTAGGGGATTTTGAATATAGAATAGATAAGGATGCATCAAAGGGCATGAATGTCCCTGTTACAATTTATGCTAATGACAATTTAATCTCAAAGATGGTCACGGATAGAACAATAGATCAGGCATCTAATGTTGCAACATTACCGGGAGTGACAAAACATGTTGTAGTATTACCTGATGGACATGAGGGATATGGTTTCCCAGTAGGAGGTGTTGCTGCAATGGACCTGGAAGATGGAGTAATCAGCCCGGGTGGTGTGGGATATGATATTAATTGTGGTGTCCGGCTAATAAGAACCAGTATCACGGAAAGAGAACTTAGACCGAAGCTTAAGGATATTGTTAACGAGTTATTCACTGCCATACCTGCAGGAGTCGGAAGTGCGAGTCACACCAAACTAACAAGATCTGACTTGGATGACTTACTTGTAGAAGGTGTTCCTTGGGCAGTAGAAAGAGGATATGGATGGCAATCGGATATAGAAGTATGCGAAGAAACGGGAAAAATGGAGGGTGCAGATCCAGAATCTGTCTCCGATACCGCAAGGAAGAGAGGTGCACCACAACTAGGAACGCTCGGATCTGGTAACCATTTCCTAGAAATTCAAAAAGTTGACAAAATATTTGACGAAATTGCGGCAAAGAAAATGGGGATAGAAGGAGAAGGACAAATAGCCATTTTAATTCATTGTGGTTCACGGGGATTTGGACATCAAGTATGTAGTGATTATTTGCGCATTTCTGAAGGAGTATTGCGAAAAAAAAGTATACAGCTTGTTGACAGAGAGCTTGCGTGTGTACCCAATAATTCATCAGAAGGAGAGAGTTACAGAAAAGCGATGTACTCGGCTCTGAACTTTGCATGGTGTAATAGACAAATGATCACTCACTGGACTAGGAAGTCTTTTGAAAAGATATTGGGCTTGACAGAAGGGCAGCTTGATATGAAACTAATATACGATGTCGCACACAACATTGCCAAGGTCGAAAGGCATAAGGTAGACGGAGAAGGAATGCGCGATCTTGTAGTACATAGAAAGGGCGCAACAAGAGCTTTTCCTGCAGGCGTAGAGCAGATTCCAGAAAAATACAGGGATGTGGGACAACCAGTAATTATTCCTGGTTCAATGGGAACCGCAAGCTGGGTGTTATTAGGCAATGTCCGGTCACTTGACTTAAGTTTTGGCTCAACTGCACATGGAGCCGGCAGGGCAATGTCTAGAACGGCTGCTAGGAAAAATTACACGGTCGAGAATGTTAAGCAAAAACTAGAGTCCAAAGGGATCTATATCAAATCATTAAGCAAAGACGGAGTCGTAGAAGAGGCTCCTGAGGCATATAAGGATGTAGACGCGGTAGTAGAAGTCTCTCATCGTCTCGGAATCGCTACGAAAGTAGCACGTTTTGTTCCTGTCGGGGTGATCAAGGGATAATGAGCGGAGGCGACGATCCTGAAATAGGAGGCGACGATCCTGAAATACGGATTATCAAAGCAAGAAAGATGAAACAACTACGAGAGCACGCAGCCACGTTAGAGAAACTAAAGGAAAATAGTGACAGCGGGACTTCAGCTAAAAAAACAGACAGAGAAATTCTACTATCATATCTGTATGATCGAGGTGACGAAGTATTGAAATTAGCAGAGGCGCAATATCCATCCCAAACTAGGATCATTGTAAGTAGAATAGCCCAACTGATTAGAGATGGAGATATTTCAAACCGAATATCTGGGGGTGAACTTCTGGCTTTGTTCCGGTATGCCGGACTTCTTATTAGAGTTAACACAAGTATCAAGATTGAAGATCATGGCAAGTATATCTCATTTTCAGAAAAACTGAAGCAGGAGCAATAACGGTATTACTTTATGTCAAAGATACAAGAACTGTATTGTTAGAGAACCACTAGAAGTGAGACGAAACGATGTCAAGATTCAAGAATATCTACCGGTGAAAAATGCTTCCGAAAGAAACTAAGGCAGCAGTTTTTAACGGCCCAAGATCTATCACCATGGAAAGACTTCCATTAGTCCAGTCAAACGATGGAAGTGCAATACTAAAAATATTATCTTGTGCGGTATGCGGTTATGATGTAAGAGTTTACAACGAAGGTCATCGTAAAGTTCATCCTCCAATCATACTAGGGCATGAAATTTGCGCTGAAACTGTGCATCCAATTAATAGTTTAGGAAATGGGAGTCTAGTATCAGAAGGAACCCGCGTTGCCGTATCGCCACTTGTTCCTTGTCTTAAGTGCTACTACTGTGCTAGTGAACGATACAACCTGTGTAATAATCTCCAAGAGATTGGTTCGAGCGTTAACGGAGGTTTTGCAGAGTACATCAAAATTCCTTTGAATAATATCATAATTGATGGTATTGTTCCCGTACCAGATAATATCACCAATGAGGAGGCTGCTTTAATAGAACCTTTAGCATGTTGTTTAAATGCCCATTTAAGATTCAACTCCTCCCACACTGATCGTACAATAATAATAATAGGAGACGGTCCGATAGGTCTGATTCACTTGCAGATTTCCAAATTATATGGTATGAAGACTATCGTGATAGGCAAAATAGACTATAGAATGGATCAAGCAAAACAACTTGGGGCAGACATAGTACTCTTGAACAGTAACATAGAAGATTCAGTGCATAGTATCATGGATTCGACCAACAATGTTGGTGCAAGCATGATCATAGTTGCAACAAGTAATCCAGATGCATTAGATCTTGCGTTAAGAATAGCCAGTAAGGATTCTATTATAAGCTTATTTGCAGGTATGCCAAAAATGAAAATTCTTTCCCTGGATCCTAACTGGTTACACTATAATGAAATATCTATATCAGGAAGTTTTAGTTCCACACCTATTCTAATGAGAAAAGCAATTAGTATGGTTAGTGAAAGTAAAATAAACTTAAAAAAAATCATTAGCTATACTTATAGGTTAAAAGACATAGAAGATGCATTCATTGCCACAGAAAAATACTCCAGCTTCAGATCAATTATTCATCCTTCGGAATAGAATAATGTTTAAAAAAGACCTATTCCAGGGTTTGATGCATCAGTATTTGATGATCGGGGTAATGAGACAAGCAATGGTTTTTTGGTTATAAATAAACCCTGGCCATGACTCGTGGATTATCAAATGATTCGGATAAATTCATTGGAAATTATTGGTCAAGATACAAAAACATATGGTCCCATGGAGAGATGATAGAAATTGATTCTGATGGGTATCGGTATATTACTGGAAGAATTGATGACGTAATTAAAGTATCAGGACATAGACTTGGGAGCAACGAAATAGAAAATATTCTAATGTCAAATGAATTTGTATCTGAAGCCATTGTGGTGGGAATTCCAGATGAAATTCATGGCGAGTCAATAGCATGCTTTATCGTTCTAATAGACAATAGTACAGACGCGGAAGTATTAAGTGGCCGACTAATCAAATTAATAGAAAAAAATATTGGAAAATTTGCAAAACCTAAACACATCAGATTTGTAAAAGATTTGCCCCGGACAAAGACAGGGAAACCGGTAAGAAGGTTAATTAAACTCATGGTGTTAAATATGGAAATCTCGGATAAGGATTTGTCAGTAGTAGAAAATCCAGAATCGATAAAGAATATGTTAGTTTAGCTTTTTGTTCTAACAATTGCTAAGAAGAAGAGGACCAAAATAGCAAGGGTAAGTGAATCCAGTATTACATCAGCTATTGGATTATCCAGCACACTGAAATGATTCTCCAAAAAATCAAAGAATAGTTGGATAGCAAATAGAGCAAAAATAATTATGGCATAAATTATTTGTCTGAGACCGGTTCTTCTATATGCAGAGATTGAAAGAGCTAATAATAAAATTGCGAATATCCCAATACCTGCCGCTATTGAGTTTTCTAGTCCTTGGAACAAGTCAATTTCAAGAAGAACTGGAGATAAAGTCATCAACGCGAACATACGATAACCGCCTATTCGATGTCCCTACTGCTAGATAATGATAGAAACATTTCTACAAGTCTAATACTCCACTTATCCCAAATTCCAGGGTAGTAATTCCTAAGAAGTGTTAAAATATAGTTAGGATCACTCTCATTCAATTGATATCTCTTGTATCTTCCATCTTTAATCTCCCTAATTATTTTAAGATCAATCAACCGTCTAACATGCCAACTCACAGATCTGGCGGATTTACTGACGCTGTGGACAATATCTGTTTGGGTAGGGCTTTTCTGCTCTATTATGAGCATAAGAATTTTTCTTGCAGTTTCGTGGGTTAAGATCTCAAGTATTTCTTTTTCATTTTCTTTGAAAAGCCCGGCAGGGAAATAATATTTATACAAACCGCGCCTGGTGGACGTTATCCTTCCCATTTTTTCTAATTTCTCTAATTGATATTGAACTGTTCCCATTGAGATGCCCATTGCCCTTTTGATTCGACGTAAATGGCAACCTGGATTATCTTGAATGAAATGTACCACTTTCTCAACAATACCTTCGGACTCATCCATAACCAAGCAGCCATCCAAAATGTGTAACTAATATAGTAACTAGCAATATCATAATGCCTATTGAAAAGATACAATATCTACTTTTCATATTCATCCCTTTATTTATAATAAAGTGGTACAAGTGTGTAAGGGATTAATGACTTCTCCGCTTATTAC
>JALZOS010000054.1 GCA_030913755.1 Thermoproteota archaeon
GTCCTAGACAGTGTTCGCAAATTAGTTTCTCTGTTCCCCTGTCTAATTGCAGATGACCTGTTTCCCTTCCACATAACTGGCCCCGCATCTCTGAATTTGCTCAGGAAAACGGAGAAGGTGTTTAAAGAGTTGTCGTCTTTCGTTCCCAGATTTGGACAAAATTACAAATATAGAAGCGAGAAGATCTGTTGGCTAGTCATTCAATAATTTATCTATAGGTTGGAACGAATACTGTATGTAATAGATCATGTCTTTAATAATGATATTAATTAGAGATTCATTACAGATTCAGGAACGAGATATGGGAAATAAAACTGACCCGACTGGCCCAATTGCTTTATTTCTATTAATTATAGGTGGCCTTATCTTTTTCACGTCAGGAAGATCCATTTTTGCATACCATGGAGAGGAGGTTATCATCACACTAAATAGCGCCTACTTTACGGCACTAACGGAAAGCGGGAATCATCAAGTAAAAGTTATTACTAATTACACAATATCTAATTCATCTATAGCAGGCCAGAAAATGAATGCAGTTATGAAGGTTTACTCTGTTAATGGAACATTATTGAAGACTACATCATTTCCGACAGGATTTATCATCAACAAAACTGGTACGGCGCAACTTTTAACAAATATACCGGACTCTGCTCAGAATATAGTATCGGTCACTACTTTTACAAATCTTGGCAAGACATTGTCATTATCTAATCCTCTTAATGTCACTCTGAATTTAGGACAGTCAATTAAATGAAAATAATACTACCACCAATACCTTTTAATGGATCTGGATGAAAATGGTTCTTGCCACAAATTGAGTCTAGACGATCAATAGATTGTCTTCGCATTTGACATTCTTAAGAAGATCCTCATTAACGGGAAAGAGATTCTTAAACAGATCTGTTATAACAGTATGATCTGAACAATAACTTAGCAAATTATAATCAAGTTCAGAAACCCGCAACCTTAATTGCTTAAGTATATTTTCATCGATATATCTTAGACCACCATGAACGATTTGATTTCTGATTGAATAATACGTTTTAATCATGCAATATCTCTGAATAAGATCGTTGTCTTTCCAATATTGACACATTATAGCAGTATATCGCTTGGCAACAGTTTCTGATTTATCTGATCGACCTTGTGCTAGTAATGCATCTAGTGCTATTACATATTTAATCAGTTTGTCATGGCTAATAGTATCTTTTTCAGCATTTCCTATCCAGTAAATGGCAGTAAGTATATCTTTTTGCAGTGGTGTCAGACTCTCTTCAGATTGCGTTAGTAAATTACTTATTATTTCAAAGTCTTTTTCTTTTAATTTATCAATTGTGATATTGTCGATAATTTCATCAGGATTTTCGGGATCTAACATACTGCAACATTCAGTCATATCACTTGCTTCCACTTTATCAGTCAGGTTACACGTGATATTTGTCTTAAGGTCTTCTTGCCTGTGTTGGGTCCTGGTCCCATATCCAGAAAGGTTTGTTCCTTAATCGTTCTAATACTTTAGAATCTTCATGCGTAGGCTGTAACTTGTTTAGTTGGGTCTTAAGGTCCTTGAAGGTCAACTATTATCTATCTATTACCATCTAAGGAAGCAGCATCCTTTAGGTATTTCTATTCTATTCTATGATTATCTAACCTTTATTATACTGAAGTGATCTTTACCCTTTCCCTCTCTATTTTCATAGTATACTGCAGTCAAATTAGATCCATAGTTTGTTATTCTGACATCAAGAAATCTATGACGCTGAAAAATCACTAGATCGTGGCCACGGAAATTAAAAGATATGTGATCCTTCTTCTCTAGTTCCTCAAGAGTTGAAACGCAGACTCGCTCAGATTCTTTCGCCAAGACGGATTATTATTATGCAAACTCATTCTTATATTATGCAAAAATAGGTCACATACCATACCAGAGTATTGCATCACAACTCTAAAAAGAGCCAATCATAGAGAAGGAAGGGATAAGAGAAATAAACTATCCATGTAATATGATCGGACTGAATTTGGTTCGTTCACGCAAATGTTCAGACAGGTCTGATTTGGAACAAGATCTAACCTTTGAAGAAGTCTGTCCTGCATGGTCTGAAAAACTTAGAAAAGGACTCGATAGACAAGATAAGTATATTCTTGCTAGGGACTCTAAGTATTGTCTTGTAGGTGAAGCTTGGGGTTTCACAGGAAAACAGACAGGCTATTACATAGCTCCTCTGATTCCTGTTGTTGGTTGCTGGTGCTGCATAAAATACGGTCGGAGATTTGGCATGGTAGCAAAGGATGAGAAATGTACTGCTACTGATTTTGAACCTTTAATTTCAGAGTTCCTAGCACATTGGAATCAAAAGCATAAGAGCGTTACTAAGGGGATCAGGCACAAGTCAGAACTAGCATAAGTCTCAAATCCGATTAAAGAACTCAACCCGTATCTGTTCACTCATATGTACAGTGCAGAATCTTGATATTCGTTCTCTTTTTATTTTGTTCTAATGGATAGATAGACATTTCGAATGTTTACCGCTTACAATCGTCGTTCTGCCTTTACGAGTGAATAGGTCGATGCCCTTGCTGATACTACCAAGATTAAAATAAAATAAAAAAAAGAGGATAGGAAATCGATATAAAGATACAGGAGGGGGAATGCTGCTCAGATGATGAGATAAAACATAATCTTCTCTTGCAGGCAGAAAATCAAATCAGGTTATATGAACATGTCATAGATGTAGTCAGAAATGCCACATTAGAGAAGATTATAGGTCTTGAAATGAAATATGGGACATATGAAGAGATTTCAAAAGGTATTCAAATAGACCATAATCTTTACACATCTGCTTTGATTTCCGAACTAAAAAGAAGAATAGCCTTTAAATAGTTCTGCTAAAATGCATTTGATTATTTACTTCTTAGAGAGGTATTTGCTAAGCAAGATGGGGTATTTTCAACCACTTCGTTTATCCTACTCTTCAATACAGGTTCGGAAACGTACCCTACTATCTCGCCAACTTCTTTACCCTCACAGAAGAATTTGATAACTGGTATGCCCAATATTCCATATCTGGAAGCTATATCTGGCTCCTGTTCCACACTAACTTTTGCGAATTTAACATTCGTATAATCTTTTGCCACTGCTTCAAAGACTGGTTTCAACTTTATACAGTAGGGACACCAAGGAGCCCAAAAATCAACTGCAAGGAGTTTTTTATCCGTTATCAGAGAATCCCAATCTGAACTCTTAACGTCCACAGCCATATCATACGTTTCAATGAAAGGAATTAAAATATTGTGGAAGCTAGTAATAAAAAAAAATTTCTAATATGAAAATTCACATCCCCTTAACCTCAGTTTCTGGTCCCAGTTCCCTTCACTTTTTGCACAAACTATTATTTTTAAATTATTCATTATTGAATGCTTTGTAGAAAGATAGGTTTGAGATATCCTGAATATGTCGTAAGAGGTTGCAATTGTTGTAATGTTGCACTCCACCTTCGATCTTAAAGTCCCTTCGTTAGACTACTAACATTGGATATAATTTCCAATATGTTGATTAAATTGGAAATAAATTGGAAATAAATTGGAACAAAGTATATTACAATGAATTGATCGTCTACGTAGTAATATGAGTGAGAAGGTTATACAAACAAACACAAAAAACCTGCAGGTGGCAACATTTGCTGCAGGTTGTTTCTGGGGAGTTGAAGAAGCTTTCAACGAGGTAAAAGGTGTCAAGTCAACTATGGTGGGCTACACCGGAGGAATGTTTGAAAATCCCTCATACGGAAACGTTTGCACAGGCAAGACTGGTCACGCTGAAGCAGTTCAGATACAATTTGATCCAAATGAAGTTTCATATCAAGAGCTTCTCGATGTATTTTGGTCAATACACGATCCTACAACCAGAAATAGGCAGGGTCCAGATGTAGGCTCACAGTATCGTTCTATTATTGTGTACTACACGCTAGAGCAGGAGTTAATTGCGAAAAAGTCAAAGGAGGATTTAGAAAAGTCCGGTAAATTCAAGGGAAGAACTATTGTTACTGAAATTGTGCCCGCGTCTGCGTTTTACAAAGCGGAGGAGTACCATCAGAAATATTACCAGAAAAAAGGCGGTGGCAGCTGCTATCCCATCTATAGTAATACGAATGTGAGTTAATTGGGTGACAATAATACGGTTACTCGCATGACCAAAATAGATGAGGAATGGAAGAACCAACTAACTCCAGAGCAATATGAGGTATGTAGAAGAAAGGGAACAGAAATACCCGGGAAAGTATGTTAATTCGAAGGACAAGGGAATATTTACGTGGCAGATACAGGGAATAAGCGTATAC
>JALZOS010000061.1 GCA_030913755.1 Thermoproteota archaeon
GAGCATGATAAATCATGTGTACCAAGAAACCAAATTGTCGCTATATGGATTAACACCAAATCTCAGTAGCAATAATTGAAGAAATTTGTTTAATTAATTAGAACATACCTTGGGTACCAGATCTATTAGTATATTGAATTGCTAATATATTTTTGTGAGAACAAATAAGAGGCCAAATCCCGATTGGCCTCGAATAAAGTGTTAATGCTACACCACAGTTGTTGATTAAAAATGCGCTTTTAATCTATACCAAGACGTAATATCGTCACAGGGATATCTTGGAAATTGGTAAATCAAAACAAGACTGTAGTTGTATCTATGCTTTTATTTTTTTAATGATTTCATTCAGGATTTATTCCTCAGATTTATTGTTTTCTTCAATATCAATTTCTGGAACATCTGTCTTTTTTGCAAATATGGACTCATACTCTTCGTGAAATTTTTTACCCAAAATTTTTTGTACACCCTTGGGAAAACTTCTATTCTGATATCATTTTTCAAACTTTCGATTTTGAACTCTCTTTAAGCATTTTTCTAATTCAACATGGAGAACAAAAGAAAGTTCCTTAAATCCTCGTTCTTTGAAACCATTAACCCACATACGATTTGCTGTATGTTTGGGTTTATCTGACCCAAACGTATCTAGGAACCCAAAGTAGTTTTTAAGCATCTCCTAATCTGCGGATTTTCCCGTGCCCGGCAGGCCGCGGAGTATGATAAGTCTCTTCAATGTCTAGTCACCAACGATAAAAGAAAAAAGTTCAAGTTATAAATTCCAAAGGAGTGCGCAATTCCTTAAAGTTAAAGAAAGGAGATAAAGTTCAAGCCAATATTGATTCGAAGGGATTTACAGAAGAATGTAATATCCATGATGACTAATATTCTAAGTTGGTTGTCATCGAGCCATGAAGGGCGCGGGTCATTCATAAAAATTATCCTTCATTTTTGACCCACATTCCAAGCTCATTGGATGAAATGATAATGGCCGATATAACATTTTTAAGTTTAAAAATATAAAGTCAAAATATAACTTGAATGAAGAAAAGATGAGATTCTCTAATATAATAGTGACAGTGGATGGCTCTGAATCATCACTAAATGCTGCTGATTTTGCAATATCTTTGGCTAGCCGGGATAATGCCCAATTGACCCTATTAACAGTCATACATACCGCGGTTGGTTTGGGTCACTCAGGAAAGCCTGAAGAATGGCATAAAAGCGAAAGAATCAGAGCACAAGAGCTATTTGACAAAATAAAAAAAGATGCTCAAAATAAGAATATTATTTGTAAAACAAACATTATTGAAACTCATATGTCTGTTGATGGCGCCATAGTAAACTATGCTGAAGAACAAAAAGGAGATTTAATAGTCACTGGTACGAGCGGAATGTCTGGCCTCAAGAAAATGTTACTTGGAAGTGTTGTTGCGGGAGTTGTACGCTATGCGACATGTCCCGTATTAGTGGTAAAATGACCTGTGTGAGTGGCAAAATGTTCAATTACAATGGCTCAGTAAGCTGTTCTTTCCATCCTCACAAAACTCTATCAATAGTTGGACCTAAATCAGGATCACGAATTGATTTTAGTGACTCTCACTAGCACTATCAAGTGACTGATACAAGCAGAACGGAGATTGTGACAAAAGGAGTTGGTGACGGCCTATCTCAAAAAGAGTCGATCTCAATCATGAGTTGCGCTCTCCGCGATCATGCGCAGCACCCCTTGAGGCGGCGCTACCAGAATAGTCTCCTGTAATTTCTAAGACATCTTCATTTTCTGATATGAACTTTCACAGATTTAATGTAACTCTGTGATTAGCCACAATATGAGATCCTGAGTCATGAATGCTAGGAACCGTACCAGTACGTTGTAGTATTCTGTCTCTTATATGTTCAAGGTTCGCTCCTTTCTTCATGAAAACTTCCAGAGTATAGATAGGTGCGTTGTCCGGATCTTGCTGTTCTCTCAAGAGTAGGTCCACCAGCAATTGCGGATCAACTTTAGGGAATACCTTCGAAAGAGACTCCTGTATCCTCTTGAAATTTTCTCTTACGGTTGCTAAATCGGACATATTAATACATGTTCGGAGAAGAATTTGAGTCTTTTTGTTTGTTATTTCATATCCTTGCTGCTTTGATTCTGTCAATGCGCTGTCGAAAACGGACAGAATAGAACGAACCGGATGATAGTTTCTACCGAAGAACAGAAAGAAGAGAAGACTCGAATATTTCAGGTTATCAGTGATTGCCATTACCTACAAAATGAGAAGTGCAACGAACCATTCTATTGTGGATATTATTCTACCGTGGTGATTGTAATACCTGCTTGATGGTAAATGGATTAAGTACTAACTAGGAAGTAATTCATTTCATAAAATATACGTAATTGGGATCCAATTGCTGAAATTTCGAATGAAATTATATTATGCAGGTATTTTGATCTTTTTGCCTGAAGTTTTTAGCAAAATGCGTTGTGCAATTAATTTTTTCAGTTTATGGACTCCATAGCCTGTTTTGGCTGATGTGACTATAGGATTTGACATGCCCAGGTCTGTGGCTATTTCTTGGATTCGCATTTGTTCTGCTTTGTCACACTTTGTAAAAATTACGAAAACCCTCTCCCTATCTACTCTGAGCTCGTCTAAGATCTGCCAACAACTTGAGTACTTTATTCTTATTTCATTAACCGGCTGCGAAGAGTCTATTAGCAATAGAATCACATCGGCCATTAGAGATTCTTCTAAAGTGGATTTAAAAGCCTCGATCATGTAAGTTGGCAGTCTGCTAATAAATCCGACAGTGTCCGATAGAAGGAGCTTCTGATTATCAATAATAAAAGACCTTGTAGTTGTTGAGAGGGTAGTGAACAAACTATCGGACGTTTCTTTGTTTTCATGTGTAAGTAAATTAAATAGAGTGGTTTTTCCTGAACTTGTATACCCTAGAAGAGCAACTATTGGCATTTCATTACTAGTTCTCTGGTTTTGGTAAAGCTGACGTTTACGTTGGGCATCTGACAGCTTGTCTGCGATGAATCCCATTCGTCTTTTGAGGTCGCGGAATTTTACGTCTACTACGTACTCGCCGCCTCCTCCTTTTCCAGGTCTCTCGCTACCTATAGCTAGTTTGGCCTCTTCCCTAACTCGTGGTAATTCATACTTAATTTCAGCGAGTTGAATCTGTAATTTTGCTTCTGTAGTAGTTGCTCGAGAGTAAAAAATGTCAAGAATAAGTCTCTCTCTATCGATGACCTTTAATCCCGTTGCCTTTTCTAAATTATATATTCGCTTTGATGTCATATGTTCGTCCACTATTACCTGTTCTGACTTATTCTCTGTGAGGAATTCCTTGATTTCTTCAACTTTTCCTGATCCCAAACCATACATTGAGTGACCAAGGTATTTTTGAGAAAATATCTTTACTATATGATAGTCATTAACAGATTCTACCAAGCTTCGTCCTTCTTGCTGACTGAAATCGTCAGGATAAGTAACCAATATTACATTCTTTGATTTCAAAATCCTCTAGCTCCAGACTAACACCCGTAGTAATCAGACGCATCTTCGTTATTGCGCTTTCTATAACTAGTACGTGAGTCATTAGAATTTGGAGTTGTCGAATTGAAATCATCTTTGGTTTCTTCAGTTGTAAACATCAGGAAAAACTGCCACAATCCACATATTGATATCGGTGTTGACACTTGTCTTTGATCAAATTATATTAGATGCTCCTGCTATTATAGGTAGCTATGATGGCCACGCCAAGACATGAACATGATTCCAATCTGAGCCTTAAAAAACATATCAAAATAGCTAGCTTTAATGACACATTAATGCCGGATTAGTATCGAAAAAGAAACATAAACCATTATACAACCAGAACGGATATTAAAACCTCATCTTTTGCAGTATCACTAGAATTTGAAGGAACGTTAGATATTATGACAATATCCCTCTTGTATTTTGGTTATCTTAGAGGGTTTCTAAGTGCCATATTTATGACTATATAGGAAGTCGGGTAGCGAATAATAATAACCATCAGTATGAAGATTAATCCCTTTGTCGTAGTTTTGCGTCTTCATCTCAAACCCCTTTGCTTCTAATTCTAATGCATTAATAAAGTGTACATATGATACACCAACTTGGACGCAACTGTATGGGTACTATAAAGAGAAGATGCAATTGCCCAACACTAGGTTAAATAAAAATTAACATTCAAAGGTGAGGTCTGTATCGATAAACCAAGTAGGATCGACTTATTAGTAACTTATGTGTATAATAATACGTGAAATACCGTAGTAGAACGGATGTTAATGCATCTATTCTTAATTCTGCTACGGCAGAAGAAGGAACACTGATGACCAGGATAATGTATAGCTCATTCCTCTCGTTTACCCAAGTAAAGCGATTCTTGAAACTTCTAACCGAGAACGATTTGCTGGAATACGATGAAATTAATAAAGTGTACAAGACCACTGGAAAGGGACTAAGATTTTTAGAACTGTACGAGAAAATGGATGCATTGCTCAAGATTCAACAAACTGCTGAATAGACCCAGCGTTCTTTTCTATTATATGTCATTTTGTCTTCAGTTTCAGTAAGGTGAAGTGTTCTTATAGAACGCCTTTCCACTAATGACTTAAATTCTAAACGAGGAATTGAATTTTAATGGTTTATTTTATTCCCATAGTAAGAACAGTATAGCAGTTTATTAACAACAAGAACACCTATCTCATCATTTACGAGATAATAACCTTCTCCATCATCTTTCTGAATCATCTGCAGATAATATCCTACACTCCTCCATTGATTGATTAAAACTCATACCTTAGTTGTATTCTTACACAAGTATTCATATCATACGGCAACTTGCATGAAATCTAAATTACTTTGCATCGGAACGATAGTTAATTTTGCAATTTTGGGTTAACTTGTTACTTATTGAGTATAACGCCCATATCAGGAGTACTATTGAGAGGACACGTAAAGGCGTCTGATAATTTGACAAAAAGGTGGAGACTGCTATGCCCGCTCCACCCAACGTAGAAACAAGAAGAAATCCTAGCGAAGAACAACTGGCACATGTGCTTGAAAGCACGCCTACCGTTGACCCCGAAAAAAATGACGCTAAACTTATCTTCACTTTCGAGTGTCTTAACAGATATACATTCATACCCACTACTATCCCTAGAAGTATTGAAATTATATTTGAAAGGATAGATCCTACAACTGCGTCATTTGGTAGATAAAATATTACTATTGGTGAAAAGAACAGCAATTGGTCAAAGACATTGAAGACAATCCAGAATATTGATGCTATTCCTCCAGCTATTAGTGTATACCTCCAGTTTGAAAAGACTAGAAGGAAAGAATTAGTGAATTTTGATGGCCGGTTATCCAAGACTTTGTTTTTTCGCCTGCCATTTAGCGAACTACCTTCCAGAGAGTTTCTTATCAATCATTGCCTGAAATGATGGGATATGCTCCAAGTAATACTTCTCCATCAGAACCGTCACTCTTTTGTATGATGAAAGTAGGCGTTCCTTGAAAACCGGACGCAATTGCGAAGTTTGTGTCGTTTTCCACAAGTCCCTTGTATTTCTGGCTGTCAAGACAAGAATTAAACTGCTGTTTATTCATTCCAGCAATTCCTGCAGCAAATTTCTTCAAATTCTCGACACCCGCCCATCCCGAATTCTCTTCCCCTTGATTATTGTATAATATTACGTAGAAGTTCCAGAACTTTTCTTGGTCATTGGCACACTGAGAAGCAAGTGCTGCCCTAAATGAGTCGGCACCGTGAGTCACAAAATGCTTGAATACCAAATTTACTTTACCTGGTTGAAAGTATGTCAAGTTAAGTAAAGGTTCAGTTTGTTTCGCAAACCTAGCACAGAAGTGGCATTGAAAGTCACCAAATTCGACTATTATACTGGGGGCAGACGTATTTCCTAGGGCTGGAGAACCTTTGGCTACCAGGCTGGATAGAGACAGGTTACTGGAGTGGATGGATTTATTGACTGCTTGTGTTACGTTAGGTTGTGCCCCTGAGGGTGAAAAGCCATTCTGCACATTGGTATTCTCTTCATGGGCCCGTTATTCCGCTGTCTCTTTTCCTGTTTCGGCAGCCATCGCTAGCTGACTCGATTCTAACTTGTTCAAGGGACCAATCTGAAAATATACTAATGCGGAAATTAGCATTAACGCCAGGCTGGTAGAGAAACCCGTCAATCTATCTGACATTCACTGTAGGTTAACAATCCAGGTATAATAATGGTGTAATAGCCAAGTTATAGTGACTTGCAATAGTTCTAATTAGAGTCGTAGAAACTAGTAGTCTAGAAACCACGACTAATCACGTATCGAGATTAAATTCCAACCTTAGTAATTCACTTCTAATATAGGAATCAATATACAAATCATACTATTAAACAAAATGCTTTATTTCGTCGATCAAAATTTTCTTATCATTCCATTCTTATTCGGTAAAATATCTTTTCTATCCCACAATTGTTAATCGAGTGGTGCCTATTTCCCTAAATTCAATAATGTGTAATAGTAATAAACATTATTTTCACCCTAGGGTATTGTAAATTGCATTCTCCAATCTAGCTAATTTTATGGGTTTGAATAGGATAGCAAATCTCTTGCCTTCGAAAATTGGTTCTCTCGACAGTTCTTCTTTCACTGTCTCATAGGCTGTAACAATTAGAATCGCAGCCGATGGATATTTGGTAAAGATCTGAACTGCCGCTTCGATGCCATTTCTGTTATCAGGTAATTTGTAGTCAAGTATAGTTATATCCGGAAGGATCTTTTCATAATCGGATATAATTTCCAGTGCCGAGGTAGCAGTAACTAAAACGTTATGCCCCCTGCTAATTAGATAGTCTTTATAGAGTAATAATATATCTTGCTCATCTTCGATAATCATGACTTTCAGAGATCTTTTATTCTGTCTGTTAGTCATCCTGAATCTACTATCCATTAGAGCTCCATATTATTTTAATGTGCGTTATACAGAAATCATGAAAATTTGATTTGAACAGACATAAAATATGTTAAACTGGTTATAGGTGATGCGATGCGTGGAACTCAATTTCTTGACAACGGACATATTAGTGCTTGACAGAGAAAATGTTTTACTTATAAAATTTGCGATAATGTAGTTTTGGTCCCTTTGAGTACGGGCATTTGATACTAGTCTTTAATGTTTAGAACAGTTAAATCCAAGATCTGTATACTCTAATTGATCCTATAAAACTATCCGACAGCTACTTCAAATTTTTAACCACTTTCCGGGTCAAGGACCATGATGCTCCTTCCGCAGTCACGACATTCTGTGCTGTTTTCAGAGTCTAGTTGTTCCTTTTTGGAGAACTTATTTATTAATATGCTCATACAAGAACACTAGTAGAGAATAAATCTACGATCAACTAAATTATTAATCAGCAAAGAACGTAACACAAATGGTCATAAAAAAACACATTTATGTTCATAGATACAAAGTTAAGATATGCCTCCTTCCACAACACGCTCCTTTCGAGTAGATAACGACCTGTCCAAAATACTGGACGAGGAGGCGGAAAGGATGGGCGTTTCAGTAAACGGTTTGGTTAATATGATACTGAAGCGTTATGCTGAATTTACTAGATTTCTATCAAAAATTGATTTGGTGGTCATAAATCGCGAACTTGTAACTTCTCTCTTAGACTGTTATACAGAAGAAGATATTTATGGGCTTGGCATCTCATTGGGCGAGGTCATACCCCGTGATACAATTCTTTTCTGGAAAAAAACACTAACACAAGAAACTGTGATAGATTATATAGAAAAAATAATCTGCAGATACGGATATTTGGGAACTTATGATGAGGTAAACCAAAATGATCTAAAAATCATTGTAATTAGACATAGACTAGGTAGAAAAGGCTCTCATTTTTTTCATGGTTATCTTAAATCAGCATTTAAAAATACATTGAATATCGAGGGCTCGTTTGAGCTGACCGATTCATCTGTAAAGGTTCAGATTAGGACTTGATAGTAGTAAATCACCCGAGGTAGTACTCCGATAAGAATACCCGGAAGAGGGCTGTGAGACTGCGGGTTCTTTCCTGAAAAAAAACTAGAATTACTGTTGAATGAATAGATTATTAGGGGTCCATTCTTTACCTAAAGTAGATCCAAAGAGGATTTAATGGCATCCTATCCATAGGAAAAATAGTGGGTGGCAAAGCTATGGTGAGTGAGTGCTAATGACGTTAAATGGATATCAGTAGAAGATTTGAGTAATAAGAAGCATCACATTTGGTCATAATGTAACAATAATAGTTCAATATTACCAAAACTATTATTGTGAAGATGTATACTGTTCGTTTAAATGGTGTATCCATCCGCGAACGTATTCTATATTAAATTTGTCTAAGATGCTAATACTTCCCTAACATAATAAAATGTGATCAATTTGTTTAATATAACTTGAATACCATATAAGTACAAATGACATTAATAGGTGACGCTTATCGGTGGTTGTATAGCCGAGTTTCATCTCGTCCTACCAATTTTAGTTGGGTCATAGAAAATCAACTTGCAGGCAGCGGATTACCCATGACATCCGATCAATTCAAATGGTTAATGGATCATGGAATCAGAACTATTGTAACAGTAAGAGAAATCCCACTTCCCTCTAGATGGTTTACTGAAATGGGTAATGATATTCATAAGTCCAAGAATAGCGATAACAAAGACGATAACATCAATTATTTACATGTGGAAGTTGAAGATTATAAAGCACCTACTATTGCAGAATTAAAATCGACAACTGTTTTTCTTGAAAATGAAATAGAATCCAATAGGAGGCCGGTACTAGTACATTGTGCAGCAGGCAAAGGTAGAACCGGAACCATATTGGCCGCTTACTTGTTAAAGAAAGAACATCTTAATGCTGAGGAAGCCATCAGAAAAATTAGGAAATTACGTCCAGGTTCGATTCAAACACAGGTTCAAGAAGAGGCAATTCGTCAATATGCGAGTTCTTTGAGTACTGGTTGAATAGTCGGACCGCTATCTATTATGTGATTGCTGGTAAGCTTCAATCTAAATGGTGGGTCGTAAATAATGGTACTGTAAGGGAGCATTGTTAAAATACATGTTTAGGTAATGAAATTTATGAATTTTGATAGATTGGAGACATATGCAGAGGAGGCCAATCAAGCAAGGAGCAGCGATCAAATGCAAGTAGCTGAAAAATTAGAAGAGGAGATTATGAAGTGGATTGCAGAAGAAGAACTTGTATTCCCAGTGGAAAAGGATGTTCTCATAAATGGGGACAGCGCCTCGTTTTTGTACAAGAATAACAGAACTTATCCAAAATTGTTTGAATTTATAGCTAGGACTCTCCACCTCGAAATTCCCCTCGAAATAAACAAGTGTAAGTTCGGTCCAGGTGAGATCATTGTAGTTGCAAGCAATAATGATCAGGCCCAACAGACCCTGCTTGAGTGTTCCCATGAACTTCAAAACCGACTCAAAGCCAAAAAGGGGCGTATTGCGTGAGTAATTAAATCTTAGCTTATTTTCAGCTGTTTGATCATCCCCTTAATTTCAATCCAGTCGTTAGATCAGAATTGATTCCTATAGAAGAAAAATTTATCTATTTACTCTTCCTCTTTTCGTCTTGCTAAGTTAATGTAGCCAAAGATAATTAGACCGATAATAGACAGTGGTTCGAAGAATCCTCCACCCAATAATTCATATCCAAAAGCTGTGACAATGTGATAGATGCCATGAATTATGACAAAAAGCGCTAGAGTTATCGCTAGTGATCTGACAACATTATTTAACTTCAGACCTACGTAAATTGGAATCGTAGCAGCTGCAAAAACGACAATTCCGTCCACAAGGTTCTTTATTTCTCACTAATATGTACATATCAATTATCTCTAGAATTACTTTCCTAATGAACATCCCGGAGGTAATTAATTAAATTCTGTGCCTAAATTGATTACATCAATACATCCAGCCCTGTTACAATCAAAAGGTCAAGCGATGTTATTCAATCCGCGTAACTTTGTCTAAAGCTACGAATGTGATCTAGGATGTATGGAAAAAAGGGATTTAATAATTACAATCAGTGTAATCCAGCAATTCAGCAATTCACCTTTTGAAGCTAGTAATTCATCTAGAAGTCTCAAAGAAAAATGATATCCACAATCCATTCTAAAACAAGCATCTTAGAAGACAGCTCATAGATTGATTATACAAAAGCGTATAAAGAGTTACTGAATAAGTACTTTAATTATGACTAATAATCCTACTCTGAAAGTTCTTGAAGCTTATACTAGAGATGTGGGACATGGAGTATGTCGTATTGACTATGAGTCTATGGATTCTTTAACTGCATCTACTGGTGATATTATAGAGATTAAAGGAGGTAAACGTAGAACGGTTGCCAAGTGTCTACCTCTTTATCCTTCGGATGAAGGAAAAGGTATTATCCGAGTCGACGGCCTTTTAAGAAATAATGCAGGTGTAACCATCGGAGATACTGTCGAAATAACAAAAATCAAGGCAGTACCAGCTGAGAAGATAACAGTTGCTCCATTAGAAGCAGTACCACCTATCGATGAAAGATATCTAGCTGATGCCTTGGAGAGCGTACCGCTCATAAAAGGGGATAACGTCATGGTTCCCTATTTTGGTGGAAGGCTTACATTCGAAGTTACTGACGTAACTCCTGCTAGTACAGTGTTAGTTACTCAAAAGACAACGTTCCATATTGCAGAAAAAGGTGAAGCACTAAGAGGACTGACACATGTTGCATACGAAGACATTGGTGGATTAAAAGGAGAAATCCAAAAAGTAAGGGAGATGATTGAACTTCCATTAAGACATCCTGAAATATTTGAAAA
>JALZOS010000071.1 GCA_030913755.1 Thermoproteota archaeon
ATCTTGTTCGTATCATTGGCAAACGCTAGTGCCTGAACAGTCACATTATTGAGCTGATCTTTCTGTATTCTTACAGTTACTGCCTCCGCAAGAAGATCATTGATATTGCTGAGATTATCATTCACATTGTGCAAAGATATATTTTGAAGCGAATCTAACATCCGCAGCAGTTCTGTTGCAATTCTTTGATTTCGCTCTTTGAGTTCCTTTAACACGCTGTCAGTGAGAAGCAATCTTGCATATTGTGCTTGCTCTCTAGCTAGAGTAACATTAGAAGAAATGTCTTGTTTAATTGGCAGTAATGCAGATTTTATCTGATCTACTAAGGAAAGAAATGACGCGCTCTCAATTGGTGAAAACGTGTGAGCGAGTAGCGAACTGTGGGGATATGAAGCTACTAGCAGCATGACGAGTAGTGTTGCCATCAAACTACTTATCCTTACAGTTGGTACCATAACGATACTTTACATATACGTTATAATACGTTTCCGGTACATCAATCGAAAGATCTATACTTCATGTTATCACAAATCAATTTAGTAGATCCGATGTCTCGATTATTAATTGTACGTTTCAAGGCTATCAATAACTAGTACCTACGACTTTGATTTGTAGCACTATGTCGATTCATACTCTATGGAATTAAGAGAAACACCTAGTTTTTCGATTATCACATTTTTCTACATTAATGCAAAGAAACAGTCGAGAATACAACTGCAAATGGGTAGGCTTGTATAAATAAATTCTGGAAGTTGTCTACTTGATGTCCACTTGATAAATATTCCCTATAGCTTGGTACCTGGACCCTTCTGAAGATCAGCAGGTCGCTACACTACCTATGTATCACCGTCATGGTTGACATCAGCACCAAAATCTCCCAAGCTAGGGTTCGAAAACATACGTGATCACTCATTCTTTTAATTTTAGATCAAAAGTCGAATTGAGGACAGGAATAATTTGGTTATCCACTAATCCATCGAGAGTATCAAATGGTACTTTTTTGTCAATGTCATCCTTTAATGATTCTAATACATTCTCTAAAGTTGTAGCGTTTGTTGAAGCGTTAGACGGAATGCCAGGTTTTAATTCGCTGTACAAATCTAAAATCCTTGAGGCTATTGCCTGAGCACTTTGATAGTCAACTTGATTGACTATCGTAGCTGCTGCTTCGGTTGTATTTTCATTCTGCCTAGAAATATTAGCAGTACTTTCGGAACCAATGGAACCATCCATTGTTATATTGGAACTTGACGTCGATATATGTTCGTCTTCGTGTCCCACAGCTTCACCGTAATGCTCTAGAGTTTCTCCTATTAAATCATTAATAGTAAGTGCCTTTACTGTTACATTATTCAATTGATCCTTGCCAATTCGTGCACTTATGACTTCTCCCAAGATAGCATCAATATTAGACACCTTCTCCTGAATATCAGCGAGAGTTGGTGGAGTCTTAGAATTGAATGCGTCATTAAGAGCTATTAATGAACCGTTCAATTCATTTGCTAATCTCTTGTTTTTCTCCGCTATTTCCTTGGTTTGATTAATATCCAGGTGTTCTCCCGTACGATTAGCATGTTCTTGGGCTAAAATAATATTAGACGATAAATCCTGCTGTGCAAGATGTGCCTGTATTTTTATCATATCTACTAATGCAAGAAATGATGCACTCTCATCGCCAGAAAATGTATGAGCAACTGCGTTATTCAGATTAGAAGTGCCTATCAAAGTCACGATTATCAGTATGAACAGAAGAATTATTTTTTTCATAGCAATAATTGACCTTAATTTTTTGATTTACTTATATGTTTTGGTACACTAATCGAATTATTCTTATCTTGTTGATAAGATAACAGCGAAGTAGTAGTAACTTAATACAATGGGTAGAATTAACTTAGTTCATCGGGCCTTAAAAATAGGTTGTGATAATACATAAGGCAAAGAAATGTCAGATATAGTTATGCATTGGGAGGATCTTAGAATTAAGATTGTAACAGCAATGGACAAGCGAGTAGGAAAGATTGTAGATATATCAGATGATTACTTTGTAATACTAAATGCTACACGCATGACGTACAGTGTTCCAAAATCTCATGTAGATCAATACAACGGTTATTAAGTACTCCTGGACTTCTCTTCGAAAGAATTACGGAAATACAAGATAGGAAATTAGCTTTAGTTAATACTGATAACGTTGACTGCGATGATCGCGAGAATGGACTTGTAGAGTTTCTATCTATCCTCATCACGTAGCGGATGATGTCCTAATCCTAACGACCAATCGGTATCAGGTTCCCATCTCCTGACCAATCGTTCTTATTCAAATATACACTATATTGTGTCAATTTGGATTCATTTTTAGAGGGGGGGTGAGAAACTGGGGAAATAACAAAAAACGTTCCTATTAATTTCTAGATAATCTTCTTCCATCAAGAGATAACTTGGAACAAGTTTTGCAGAACAAGTGTACGGGGGATATGACGTTAAATGTTTTACTATTAACAGTTGCGTACCTCAGAAATATCCATTTAAGGCTTACTAGAATATGAACTATAAACTATTGTTGTTTGTTGTTGTGACGGCAGCACTTACCATAACCGTTCTAACTTCGACAATTGAGAATATTCAGGCGCAAAACCAGGATAAGTCCATAAGTAAGATTTGTATAGATGGCAAATGTACTGTTGAAATTTCAGATTCTGGGTCAAACACAACGATTACAAATGAGAATTTGACGAAAGTAGATAACTTAAAGGAAAAAGTATCTTCTCTTAAATCATTGTTCGATTCAATAAATTAGTATTGGACCGAATAACAGACCTTACGCGGGACTGATATTGTCCCCCGTGATGCTGTGTGAACTTGTTGAGCTTTAAGGTATCATTGATAAATTAATAATATCAGCGAATTTATTCGTTGAATATTCTCATTTTGGACATAAAGTCTCTATCGGCAAGTGCTCTACAATTAGGCAAAAATAGAAAGTTGTTTTGCTGTAGCATGTGTTTTAGAGTTCTTTGATCTAAGGTAATCAATTTCGCTTAACATAATACTGGAAAGGTTAACACAAAGTGCAACCAATAATTATAAGTTAAAAAAATGGAACCAGTAATATTTCAAAATAGAATAGATGCTGGCGAGAAACTTGCAGAAAGATTATTGGGGCTTAAACAAAGCCAATTAAAAGAAACGGGGCAGCAAGATATTGTCATATTAGCCATTCCTCGTGGTGGGGTAATCATTGGAGATGTT
>JALZOS010000086.1 GCA_030913755.1 Thermoproteota archaeon
TTAGAACTTAAATGTGCGTAAGGATAAATCAAGACTTGTTCGCACTTTACAAGGTCTCCATATTTTCTTATTTCGGTTGATGTATCTAATGCCGTATTTTCATCATCATCGCTCTCTATAGCGGTTAGTACTACTATTACATCATCCATCCGTTTTTTCGCAATAGGAATTCCCTCTTCAGCTAACTGGATTTCTTTAGAAATGGGTTCATATTCGATAAAATCGGTATGGAGCAAAAGCAGTCGCATTAGTAGTCAGTCAACTATCATATGTGTACAAATTAAATACTTTTGGAAAATCTATGGAGCATAATTTAAATCAAGGAATCCAAAATATACTGGCCTATAAAACCCATCGATCAGACCTCAGTTTGGTAATTAATAGTTTGATCGTATGTCTATGTACTTGAATTCTGGAGTAAGCCTAAGATTTGTATAAGGATATTTTGAAGTGTCAAAATCACCTGTCATGTTCTGTTGGAACACGGAGAGGCTTTGTGTAGCGTTGAGTGCAAGAGTCAATCTTTCGCGCGAGCGGGAGCCGCCATCTAGTATGTTTAAGAACCCCTTGTCTATGATCATTATGTACTTATCTGTCTTGAAGGGGACATTACTGTAGTAACTACTACCTACAAATTGTTTATTAAAAATAAATTCTGGGATCCAAAAATACTCCGGATTGCCACTAACAGTTATCGTTCCACTTCCAGGTCTAATATTGGAGTTACTGGAATTAGTGGTTTTGGCATCTGGGAGTTCTTGAACCAGGAATGCGAGAGCTTGATAATAAGTTGAATTCATATCAATTGATATTATCATGCTTGTACTGATCAATCCGAAGAGACCAATTGCAGATATCCTGATGAATGGTAACACATTGCGGATTTTTTGATTTGCTGACCTATTTCCGATTTCTGCAATCAAGCGGCCTCCCGCCATGCAGAGAGGAGGAAGGAGAGAAATGAGGTGGAATGATGAAACATAACCAATTAATTGAAGGAAGATAAAAATGGGAACTGTCCAAATAATTAGAAAATAGTCGCGTTTAAAAACCGAATATATGATTCCACCGATGCCGATAACGAAGAGTATAGGATCAACTTGGAATAATGTGTTCAAGGGATTTATTAGAGGACGACTTTCTCTATCAGTTTGATATAAAATTCCATCGACCCAATTATTGAAGTCTCCTATCGCTGCAGCATGTATAGGCCAAAGTGCCGGAATCAGTATAGCTGGAATTATCCACAATAGCACGTACCGAAGACGCCTGGTGGTAGAGTAAGTAAGGAATGCGACCAATGGAATTGCAGTGAATGCAGGAACCTTCGTGAAAATTGCCAGTCCCATAAATATACCAGAAATAAGTATGGCTATCTTCTTATGTTGCTTAATGTCAGCTGAATAAATGATGAGCATGATCGAAGTCAAGATAAATGGGAGCTGTATGGATTCAAGGAATACTCTTCTTGTCATCCAGGTGAACGGCATAACCGCAAAAAGAATCGAGGCTGCTAATGCGACTATGTCGCCGTACCTTCGCTGTGAAATCTTGTAAATAAGGAATGTATCGACTAGGGCGAGAATTCCCATCAGGACTCTGGGAATCATGAAAAATTGTTGAATCGAATTCCCATCAATTTGTTCTTTAATCAAAAAATCAGGGTAGCTTATAATTTTGAAAATTCCTGCCAGAAATATTTGCCCAAAATACGGTGCCAAATATCTATTCTGAGGCTGCAGTCCTTGTCCGCTTTCAGTTGAGACCGCCTTTCTTAGGTAATGCCCTTCATCTACATGTTGTGAGGGAAACCCAGCTGGATTCCATAAATGAGTATAGGCGGAAAGCAAAAGGGGAATAGCAACGAAGACAATGGGCCATAACTTGTTTCTCTTACTTAGTGACAGTTGTGTAGTCAAACCACTATGCCCTTCGTCAGCTTCTACATCATTATCCTTCGGAAATAAATCTTCTGGAATATTATAAAATTCAATAATGAGAATAAGAAATGACTTACAGTCTTGTTTGCAAAATTCATTTTAGAGATATTTGGCACTTTGCTTTACTTATCCACCGTAGGTGGTATTTATTGCATTCTTAAGTATATCATAATACTGCGTTGGTTGCAAAGAACCGTTTGGTCCTGCGATCACGAGGTTGAAATTATCAACTCTATGTGAACGGAAATTCCAATACCAAAAGGCCCATCCATATACTTTAACCTCGCTAAACTTGTTGAGTATGAGTGATGTGTCGGCTGGTGTAATATTACTAGTTTGAGGATTTATCTCATACACCACATCTCCCTCTTCATTAACTGTAACGTCTCTGTCAACATTATTCCATTCTCCGACGTAGATCGGTACACCTGCTATTTGCCCAGTGCTGACAAACATCTTCAGTCGTTGCTCTTGGTAGCTTCCAGGGTCGGGTAAGCCATATAAGCTGAACTTGAAAACAACGTTAGTTTTGTCACTTGGGGTCATTTTTGCAAGATTTGTTGCGTTTACCCCAATTGGACTCTTTAGATCAACAGGAATAGTCATGCTGAAAACGATGTCCTTTGCAGTTACGGTCCTCAGCTGATCTGTTATGAATGAATTGAATACGCCTATTTTTTCCCATTGGTCAGAGCTATGTACTTGAGGTTCACTTAATATCTCATAGCCTACAGTGCTGGGGTGAGAATCTACAGTATCTACAATTTTCTTTAGAAATTGATCAAGTAGGGTCCATCCATCAGTACCATTCAAGTCTGTTATCTGCTTATTCCACCAGTGCTCCCACCATGCAGAGGCTGTTGGGTATTTGGGACCTCCTCCGCTACCAAAGGCATATTGAGAATTATTCTGAAAAAAGAATGAGGGAAACCCAGTTCCCCTTTGAGGGTTAAGCCAGGAAGATGTGTGAAATTGATGGTTATCATAAATAACCTTGAGGCCGTATTTATCTGCCGTAGTTGCTACGAATTTTAGTTCGTTAATGAATGCTAGGGGGTCTTTGATATACGATTCCCAGTAATAAACAAATCGTACGTGGTTCAGCCCGGCTTGGCTAATTAATTTGAAACTATCATCAAAATAATTCTCAGGCAACGGATCTTTGAAATCCCTGGTCTGTGGCATACTCGTATAATATCCAAGCATGTTCACTCCAATCAAATGTGGTTTATAGGAAACAGCATGTGCCTGAAAATGAGTTATGGAGAATAAAACCGTCAAAATCAAGAAGACTGACAAAGAAAATGTAATACGCGACAAAACCATCAAGGCGGAAAGGTCTTCTACCAAATATAAATTTATTAAATGTCGCTTGGTCTGGCTTCAGGCATATTATACATATAAAATGTTATCAATCAATTATGAATATCAACACTATACTTGAAGTGACTCCCGAATTCCTGAGACAATTTGTCTCGTAGCAGTAAGATCTTCGATCTTCTTGTTAATGTCAAGCACTACCTGGAGTAAATCCGGTTCTATATCGTGTTGTTTCATAAATGATGCCAGAGCTTGAGTATCCTTTGGTAAGCACATTCCATCAAATGGTCTCCCAGCTTCAGTTCCGTACTTCCCTATCCTCTTATCTAGAGACACTCCCAAACTGACTATCTTGTCGTCGACCCCCACGCTCCGGCAGATCATGCCAATTTCATTGAAAAATGAAATCTTTAGTGAGAGGAAGCAATTTGAGGCATATTTTATCAGCTCCGCCGCTTCGAAAGTTGTAACAATAATCTTGTCGGTTAATTCCTTATACATTGATGTCAGTGATTCTGATATTCCTTTACGATCCTCACCTAATATGACTCTGTCAGGGGAGAAAAAATCATCCAAGGCTGAATTTTGCCTTAAAAATTCTGGATTATAGCATACTTCATAGTGTATACCCCTCTTCTTAGTACAATGTCTTTCAAGATAATTTACTACAAAATTCCTCATAGTTCCTGGCAACATTGTGCTTCTAAATACAAGAAGATGAAATCCATCACTATTGTTGAGGAAATTAGAAAGTTGATAAAGCACAGACATGATTTGCGACAGATCCTGCTGTCCATTATTAGTGGGCGTATTTACACAAATGAACGAGATTCCAGTTTGAGACATAGCTTCTTCTAGAGTAGATGCCACACTGTATCCAAGGTTTTTGAGCGGTCTGATCTTTTCCTTTGCAATATCATAAAAGATGACGTCATGTCCTAATTTATGAAATCCTCGACCTGTTGCAGTTCCAACAACGCCGGAGCCAATTATGCTGATTTTACTCGTTCCCACACCCTCCTATCCCTTTTAATGTCATTATAATTGTATCCCGTTTGTAAGGAATCATATATATACAATCCTGTCTCTTCTTCCTTGATATGCTTTTGTTGGATTTAGCAAGAAATATGTTAGCTCAACAATTTATAGAGCATAGGAACAGTTACTATTAAATAAAAATACGGGGTTTACTAAGATAAAAAGGTGAACAAAATTAATAAATACCATTGGCATCTTTAGGCACGAAACTATTCGTTCTAGATCAATAGCATTCGATATTGTATTGATCTCTTTTGTAGTTGCATTAATTACCTCGCCAGTGTGGTTTGATCTCAACGATATAATCTATAATAGTGATGGCCTCACGAAATATTTAACTCGTAATTTCATTCCGCTACATGCATCAGAATATTGGCTCCTGGTTCCCATTGGAATTATAGGAGCATGGAGGTGGACAGTATGGTTAATAAAAAAAGCTACAGCAACTGTATACGAAGCCGTGGAACCTGTCAGGATTGGAAAAAACAAAGAACGCGTCAGTAGAATTTCTTTTGCAATAATCACGCCAGTTTACAATGAAGATCCGCACATTTTTAGTAATGCTCTTAATTCATGGTGGGAAAACAACCCTGATGAACTTATAGCTGTTATAGACAAGTCTGATACAGAATGCATACATGTTTTTAATGAATTTCGTAAACACAAGCCCAGCGCCAAATTGATTGTAACATCTAAACCAGGAAAAAGAGCCGCTCTCGTCGACGGTATTTTGGGATCCTGCTGTGACATTGTGGCCTTGGTCGACAGTGATACAATCTGGGGATCTGATATAAGCGATAAAGTGCTTGCACCATTTCAAACAGATCCTTGTATTGGAGGCGTAACAACAAGGCAGCATCCCATATCAAGAGGTACTTTGTGGCAAAAAATGACAGATGTCTTCTGGGATATGAGAAATTACTACGACTTGCCGGCACAGACTGCAGCTGGTCGAGCATTGTCTTGCCTTTCTGGGAGGACATCTCTTTATCGAAGAAAAATATTACTCCCCAAACTGGACTTTTTCCTGAATGAAATAATATTCGGAAGGAAAAAAGAGTCTGGCGAGGACAAGTGTCTAACAAGGCTTGTACAAGAACAGGGTTGGAAGACATATTATCAGAGTAATGCTGTGGTCTATTCATCTGCAGCTTCGGATTTCAGGACTTTCTGGAGTCAGCGGCTGCGCTGGTCCAGGAACAGCCACAACTCCGATTTTGTGAGTTTACGGGATGGATGGGCATGGCGACATCCATATCTGGCTTTCTTTATGTTAGATCGATTCATCTCTACATTTACCCTGTTCTTGGGGCCGATTTTTTTTGGAATTGCTCTAGTAAATCATCAATGGATGTTTGCGACATTTATTGTCCTGCTCTGGATCATAGGACGGGGGATCAAAATCATTCCGCATATAAGGCGATACCCTCAAGACATCGTTTTCTTACCGATTTATGTAGCTGTTAATTTCCTTGTTGCTTTAACGAAATTGTATGCCCTAGTTACAGTCCGTGATCAACGAGTCATAAGAGGATCCAAGCGATATAGAAAGAATATCTTGTCGAAGATAAAGGACTTTGTCCTGACAGGTGAAATAATATTCGGCATAATAATTATTGTTTCTATATTTCACTGACCATTACTGGTTCCGCGTCATTACGTCATTGAATACAAGAGCTTATTTTTGTTTGCATTTTTAGTACGTCGCGAGCTACGGTGGAGGACACAACCTGGGATTTACATACTGAAGCTAGCAGATAAAGAATTACTTACAGCTAATCAAATCTCATCCTGATTCCCCTATCTGATAAATATTTCTTTACATTATCAACTGTTAGTTTGTCATAGTGAAAAATAGAAGCCGCGAGAACAGCATCAACATCGGTCTCCCTAAAGACCTCCAGCATATGCATCGATGAACCACAGCCCCCTGATGCAATTACAGGGATCCTGACGTTATCACATATCGCCCTTGTGAGTTCGATATCGTACCCATTTTCAGTACCGTCTGCGTCAATACTTGTCAACAGGATTTCACCGGCTCCTAATTCCGCGACAGCTTTTGCCCATTCAATAGCATCAATTCCTGTCCCTTCTTTGCCACCGTATATTCTGACCTCAAAATAAAATTGATTAACGTTTTCCTTGGTACTGAAAATATTCTTCTCACCTCCACTATAATTCCTCTTCGCGTCAATAGCAACCACAACGCATTGTTTTCCGAATATTGTCATTAGATCGGTAATTAATTTTGGATGCTTCACAGCTGCGGTATTGATCGAAACCTTATCCGCACCATTAAGTAAAATGCCTCTCGCATCGTCCATTGTCTTGATGCCTCCACCAACAGTAAAAGGAATATCTATTACACTTGCTACATTCCTCACCACATTCTTCATGATATCCCGACCCTGTTGAGACGCCGTTATGTCAAGGAAGACAAGTTCATCGGCCCCTTGATTTCTGTATTTTTCAGCAAATTTGACAGGATCCCCTGCATCTTTTACTCCAGAAAATTTAATTCCCTTTACTACCCTACCTTTGTCCACGTCAAGACAGGGAATAATTCTTTTTGCAAGTGGCATTATGTAATAGCCCGTGCTTTTTTGAGCTCCACCCTTCCTTCATACAGTGCCTTGCCCAATATAACCTCCTTGCACCCGACAGTAGCTACCTTTATTATATCCTTAAGGGTCGAAATTCCACCACTGGCTGTTACTTGAATTTCTGTGTTTGCGCATACCTTGTTCAGCATTTCTATATCCGGTCCTTCCAAGGTCCCATCCTTGTCTATGCTAGTTAATAAAAAACGTGATGCCCCAATTTTACTGAATTTCCCTATCGCTTCTATCACAGTATATCCTGAGGAGGATTTCCATCCCTTTATCATGACTAGGCCATCGATTTGGTCTATCGATATTACGATTTTCTGGGGGTGAAGCTTGATCAATTTCCGTACTATATTTGGCTTCTTATAGGCCAAAGTTCCCAATACGACCCTATTGCAACCAATCTCAAACATCTTAGCTATGATTTCCTCTGATCTTAATCCACCTCCGACCTGAACAGGAATATTTATCGACCTTACTATCTCTTCTATTAGAACCGTATTCGCCCTTCCAGTACCGAGCGCTGCGTCAAGGTCAACCACGTGAAGCATGTCGGCCCCTTCAGCTGTCCATCTTTTTGCGACATGCAATGGGTCATCACTGTATATAATTTTGTTCGACTCCTGGCCCTTGGTAAGTCTCACAACTTTTCCATCCATTATGTCTATAGCTGCTAGAATTTTCATTTCTTGCCCGAACACATTTCAATATAGTTTCTTATGATCCTTGATCCCACGGCTCCGGATTTCTCCGGATGAAACTGAGTCCCAAATACATTTTCCTGCTCCATTGCAGCTGACAAAGTACCTCCATATTGTGAAGTGGCCACAACGATCGATTGGTTGGTAGGGTTTATGCGATACGAATGGACAAAATAGACCCACGACCCGTCTTTTACACCATCCAGTAGTTTACTGTCTGCCCGAATCGCCTCCAAGTTATTCCACCCCATATGTGGGACTTTAACATTGATTTTAGGTAACATCACTACTTCTCCATCCAGTACCTTTAGACCTTCCATGGTTCCTTCCTCGCTGCGATAAAATAGCATCTCCAACCCAAGACAGATCCCTAGGATTGGAACCCCATTATCCATGGCGTCCATAAACGATCTGACGTCATTCTTTATGGATTCTATTGCATTGTCAAAATTGCCAACTCCAGGCAACACGATACCATCGTAATCTTCTACTTTGCTAAATGTATCTACGATATCAGCATTATGTGCCCCGTTACGAAGGAGCGATTGCTGCAGGTTAAACAAGTTACCTGCACCGTAATCAAAAATTGCTATCTTGGGCATTACATCACACCTTTCGTACTGGGAATCCCCGTTCTTGCATCGATGGTTGAAGCTTCCCTAAATGCGACGGCAAATGCTTTAATCGCTGACTCTATTTTATGATGATCATTACTCCCGTATTCAACTCTTACGTGGATGCAAGCACACAAATTCTCTAATAACGATCTAAAAAAATGTTGGATATCTTCTTCACTGATTCCTTCAATCTCTTTTCTCTTTAATTTGAGATTCAATTTGGAGTACTGTCTCCTGACTAAATCGACTGATGCGCAACTCAAGGATTCATCCATCGGAACGGCAGCATACCCGAACCTTCTTATTCCAGATCTATCGCCAAGAGCCTTTTCCAATGATTGACCTAGAGTGATACCAACATCTTCTATGAGATGATGCGAAATAGAATCAAGAGATTTGGATTGAATCTCAATATCAGTCATGCTGTATTTGCCAATTGAGGTAACAAGATGATCTATGAATTCGAAACCGCTTTTAACTTGAACTTCTCCGCGACCATCAATGTTCACAGACACGTCAATTCGCGTTTCACCAGTTTCTCTTTTGACACTTGCAGTCCTCATTTTTTCGTCGCTTATATTCACTTGCACCTACAAATAGTTTCTAACTTTATATAATATGTTCGGTATCTCGTTAACGTTCTTGACCGCAAGAGACTCATTCTTTGAAAAATAGTCTTTGGCAACATTCGGATAAACACTCGCGCCGTACACTCCAATAAATTGGATATTATATCCTTCTCTCATATTCAGCTTTGTGGACATGATAAAGTCTTCTACCGAATCGCCAACATAGTAACCCCCGCTAGATGAAAACACCTTGAGGGCCTTTTTCAAAGAATATGGATTTGGCTTTCCTAAACATCTTTCCTCATCTTCTAAATAAACCGAAGCCTCTTGCCTGAACATAGAAAACATGTTCCCCAAAGCATATTGAGAAGCAAGTCTACTCCTACCAGAGACGATAGCCATTCTTCCAGAAAAGAGGTCAGAGATCTCACGTAAGGACTCGGTTTTAATTATGATTTTGTCATTATTTATTAAAGGTTTGCCAAAATAATGTCTAGCCTCGAGAGAGTGCTTTTTTTTAAAGAGCGTAGGACCATAAAAGTGCTCATCAAATATTCGTGTTACCAAACTTTTCCTTACATTGTTTGGATAGTTGAGTTTCCTTTTGATGGTTTTTACCATCTCAAGATTATAGTCAGATAGGTACCTTTCCACTGATTTAATCCCATCTGAGGTTGCGTTGTCTGCGATCTCCGCAATGAAGCTGTGAATACCCCTATGTTGGTCAGGTGCGCAAACGATACTCAGTAACAATGCGTATGTTGTATCTACATCATTGTTGAATTTGCCGGATTGCCTGAATTTAAAAATCTGATCATCTGTAACAGCAGCAATTACGTTATGAAGCGATGGATTGATAATTTTTTCGATGTATTTTACAGTCTCTTTAATCGTCTTATTGTAAGACGATCTCGTGTCTACCAATACCCCGTCGATATCAAAAAGGATACATTCGTTAGAAACCATCAAAATGTTCTCCCCAATCGAAGAAGGAAATATCGGAAACCATAGTAATCTAAAATATATCTTTCAGAGCTGAGATTGTTGCATCATTCATTTCAGGAGTACCAACAGTAATTCTAATACATTTCCCATAACCATGCAACTCTCCAAGCTCCTTGACTCCGACTCCATGGCGGCGTAACACATTAAGGATACTTTTGTACTTTCCCTTACATCTTATGAAGATAAAGTTTGCATCTGATCGATATGTGATTATCTGGTCCATCTTAGAGATCTTTTCGTATAGCCTTTGTCTCTCTCTTTTTATCAGATCTACGCATTCTTTTATTTTCTGAACATTGGAAATTACTGATATTGCTAGGGCAAGCGACAGACTGTTAACTGGATAAGGTGATTGAACACTTGTTCTAAGGAATTTAGCAAATCGTTTGTTTGATATTAGATAACCTATCCGCGATCCTGCCAAACCAAATGCCTTAGAGAAAGTCCGTAGAATCACCAAGTTATCGTATTTTTCTACAGATCTTGTCATGGAATATTTTGCAAATTCAACATACGCCTCATCAAGGATCACCAGTACATCTTTAAGTTCCAGTATCTCTTGGATGATGGATCTTTCTATCTGATTTCCAGTAGGATTATTTGGAGAACATAGGTAAACAAGATGAGATTTTTTTGCCGAACTCATGAATAATCTTCTTTCAAATGTATTATTTTCGGGTGACAATGGTATCTTCGATACTTTAATTCCATGTAACTGACAACGACTAATGAAATAAGAAAAGGTAGGAGTGGGTAGAGTAACTCGCTTGCCGCTCCCTATGAACGTCAAAAGAAGGTCTATAATCTGATCAGATCCGTTACCAACGAGCAAATTTTCTTCGCTAACCTTGAGATATTTAGACATACTTTCATACAGTTCATCATATAGATCAAGCGGATATTTTCTCAAATCAATTTTGTTCGCTTCTGCCATGGCCAACTGACTTAAGAAATTTCTATCTAAAACCACATTTTCGTTAGCATCTAGTTTGATTGAGGGAGTTTTTTCAGGTTTAGAGTATCTTTCAATTTTGGAAACACCTTTCATTCTTTGAATCATCCAATCCATCATCCATCTAGTCGCTCCTTTACAGCTAGGTAGTGATTAGGGAGACTCTCCATTAACGTTAGTTCTCTTATGAACCTATCAACTGATCGTAGTCCACGTTTGCTAACCGATAGGTGAGTTACGATCTTAATAAAATCCAGGACTGACAGTCCCCCTCGGTACTTTCCGACTTGCATTGTTGGCAGTACATGATTCGAACCTAGGCAATAGTCACTAGCCGAAGAAGGTGTATATCCACCCTCAAGAACAACGCCAGCAGAATTAATTTTTCGGGATAAATATCTTGGGTCGCGACAGATAATCTCTAAGTGTTCCGGCGCAAATTCATTAATGAATGAAATAGCTACATTCGAATTTCTGCATAGAGCTATGAAGGAATTATTTGAAATGCTTCGACGTACTATATCCTTTCTTGGTAAAGAGTCATCAGACAAAATATTTCTCAAACAAATTTTGACCCTTTCTACAATATTCTTAGAAGTGGTAACTACGCCACACAATGTGTCTGGGCTATGTTCGGCCTGCGAAATCAGATCCCTGCTGACCAGTTTTGGGTCTGCGTTTGCGTCTGCATAGACAACCAACTCTGTAGGCCCTGCAAACATATCGATGCCCACATTTCTGCTTACCAGAAGCTTTGCTATATTCACGTAGGTTCCTCCAGGACCCACTACCTTATCCACTTTAGAAATAGTTTCAGTCCCATATGCCAAGGCAGCAATAGCCTGCGCACCACCAATCCTGTACACTTCGTCAACATCACATATGTCAGCTGCTACAAGTGTCAGCGGATCAATATTTCCATCTCGAAGAGGGGGTGACATAACCACCACCCTCTTGACTTTGGCAATCTTGGCAGGAATTGCACACATGATAAGAGTACTTGGATATCGAGCCATGCCGCCTGGGATATAACACCCAACAGACTCCAATGGTTTAAGTATTCTTTCTACCTTTATTCCATGGGAGGTTGTCGTTACGTTCCTGAGGAGTCCTAATAGTTTACTCTCATTCATGCGAAGCATTTCTTTCATTGCTTCCAATGATTGTATTTGTTCTTCAGTTACAAATTCATAAGCACTATCAATCTCTTTATCAGTAACTCTTAAAGACTTAATTTTTACACCATCTAGTTTGGCAGTGTACTCGAAAAGTGCGGCATTACCAAACCTAATTACTCTGTCAATAATTGATTTAATTTTTTCATAGTCTTGTTCAGAAATTATTTTTGACTTACGTAGAGCAGCAGCTTCAGCAATTCCATGCTTAACCAATAGGGTTCTCATCACTAGTAAATTACCTGTTTCAATTCATCAAGTGGAAGTATTTGTTTTGGCTGTAACACAACAAGTCCCTGTGCTATTTCTCGCATCTTGGGTAACATTTTTATGAATTCTTCTTTGTCTATTATGGTATTAACCCCAAACCATCCATCTTCACTGAGTTTGCTTATCGTGGGCCGCCTCAAAGCGGGTAGATTTTCGAGTAGAATCTTCAAGTTCTCTTCCTTGACATTCACAAAAATGTGTAATTTCTTTCGGGCTTCTACAACACCCTTCAGTAATGCCACCATGTCAGCCATCTTTTCAGCTTTAACGGGATCATTCAACGAGTTCTTGTTAGCAATTAACACCGCACTTGACTCAAAGACAGTTTCAATTATTTTCAGATTATTTTGAGTGAGCGTAGTACCCGTCTCAGTTATATCAAGGATCGCATCTACGTCTTCGGGAGGTTTGGCTTCTGTGGCACCAAATGACAAAAAGATTTCTACCTGCCTGTTTGTTCCAACCCTCAACCAAGGCGTAATGATTATGGGCTCGGCAACGCCAAAAAACTTCTGGTAAGCTGGGTTGGAACACATGTATAAAGAGGCTGTAGTAAGATACTCCGTGGAGATCTTCAACACTCGCTTCTGTTTTGCAAAGTCCTCAATCAATTCGGTCAAGTTGTTAGATTGGAAATTCTCAGGAACTGCTATTACCTGCCTAACATGACCATATTCAAGATCAAGCAATATTTTAACATCCGCATTTGCTTCTCTAATCCAATCCCTTCCCGTAATTCCAATATCATAGAATCCTTCCTGTATGTAAGTCGGTATTTCCTGCGGACGTAGAATTTTCACGCCAATTTCCGGATCGCTCAGTTTCACTCTGTACGTTCGACCTCGTCCGGTAACTGTTTGCCACGCTTCCTCCAGTATTTTGAATGTTGCTTCTTCGATACTACCTTTTGGTACCGCAAATTTCACTGTGGCCATTTAGATGGTAAATAAATGATTCTTGGTTATCCGATATATATCTATTGAATCTGATATTCTGTTGGGACCACAGCTTACATGATCTGTCTGGATGCCTATCAATTTGACTCTCTAGCATAAAGCCAGCCTAAAATTGATAAAAAGAGTGGAATTCAATTAAAATCCATAGTTATACATCTAATTACTCTGAAACTACCTTAATTGGGACTTTTGAGTACCTATTCGGGCTCCCTCTAATATCCTCCGAGCATTCTCTATCGTTATGTTCGATTGATTCGACATCCTTTTTGCAACGAGATCTATAAGGGGACCAGTCGCACCTGCCGCAATGGCAATATTTCTCGAATGTAATTTCATGTGACCTTTCTGTATGCCTTCATCTGCTAAAGCTCTAAGGGCCGCAATATTCTGAGCTAGCCCAACTGCGACAATAACCATCCCAAGCTCTTGTGC
>JALZOS010000094.1 GCA_030913755.1 Thermoproteota archaeon
TGGAGGCATGCACAAGAAATTCGCCTCTGAATTTAGTATTCCAACTGCGAACTTCAATTGGTTTTTTTATCAGACACCAAGAGATCTGGGTAGGGTTGTTTGAGGTAAAGACATTTCTGTATCATACTAAGACAACCAAATCGCAGAATAAGGATCAAGTCAACTGAATTTACCTCGCCAACTTCCAATATACATTCGCACCTGTATGATCATTTTTCTATTCTTTGTTGAATATTTTAGATTTGAATAAGTTATATCAAATGTAATCCATTATGAGATTAGGTGAATACTAACGGCGAGAGAAAGAAAGTTGGAAATGCCTATGGGTGATTTCAAATGCCGTTTTTGTAGAATAGCATGGTCAGCATTCCTTCAACACAATACCCCATGTAGTAATTCTTCTCTTGGAGACGGAATACACAATTTTGATTTTAAAAAACCAATTAAGATAGATTCGCATGAAAAGGAATCAAGTACACCAGAAGTACAAGAAGACAAGATTATCGTTCAATGATTTGTGTTTGGTCTAAAGAAACTTTGGGATCTTTGGTCGTGTAACCTAACTACTGACTCTAATGGGCACGATATTTTGGTCTTGTACTAATATCATAATTGTTGATCATCATTTATCTCTCGTATTGATAGGCTTCGGTAAAAATTCTTATAGCCTTTATTTTGTATGTTTTCTGATTAAATTTCATTGGGGTCAAAGTCAAAAGCAAAGAAAACATCATCTAGAATTACAAAGAAAAAGGGAATTAAGAGTAGTAGTAGGAAGAACAAGAATAAAGTTAAACAAAGCGTGAGTGTTAACACGAAGCGTGCGACTAGAAGAAGAGCGACCAGTGCTCGTCGACCAAAGAAACTGAAGACTATAAGACAAACGCCACAGAGTCGTAAGACTCCCTCGAAGAAAGAAATTGTAGTCAGAAGATCCAGCGGAAGGGTCGAAAAATTTGATACAAACAGGCTGGCACAGACGGTTAGTCGATCAGGCGTACCTTTTCTAATGGCTAGAGATATTGCAAAGAAAGCAACAAAGAAAATAAAATCCCAGATCAGGTCACCGGTAAGAAAAGACAACCGCATGAGTAAAGGAACAGGAAAGAGAACTATACCCCGAGGACGAAAATCAAGTCCAAAACCTGAATCCGTGGTAGTAACGGCAAGTCAAGTCAGAAATTTAGTTGCAGATGAATTACAAGATAGAAATAGACTAGATATAGCATCATCATACACTGGATATCCTCCAGAATACCACGACCTACAAGCCAAACCAACTCTTGATGATAAGGAGCCTGTTCTTGATATAGTTGCTGCCAACATGAACAAAGTTCTTCATGATCCCAGTAAACGGAAAGCGAGCGCATAATATTTACATATCCTGATTCCTTTTTGATTTCAAAAGTTTTAATTGTCAAGGATTTTGATGACCGTTGCGTGATGACTGTTTGGTCTGTGGATAATATAATACTTTGCTAGCATTGATAGCGCCTGTCTAGAATTTTTATTTTTTGAACCTTTGCTTTAGTTCCCATATTTTAGTAATGGCATTACCATTTTGATCTATTTGGTCAGCAAACACACCTACGGTCTTTGAGAGTGAAGCGAATTCCCCTGCCGAGGAGGCACTAAAGAACACCGTTCCATGATTTCGAAGGTCAATGTATCTAAACTTGTCATCATACTCTTCAACAGTCTGGGCTATCCATCTGGTTAAGCGGCCGGTCATACCATTCAAGTTTTCCGACCCAGAACCTCTCATTCATATCAATACGTTGGCTTTGGGTTTATATCATAAATACTTTAGATAGTATTGTTTCGTCAAGATCCGCCTACAATTTTCTCTGCGATTTATACCGCAATCTAGTATTACAACAAGGACATAATACCTTCTCAGAAAAAAGATAGATTTGACACTTCGAACAAAACTTAACCCCATCACGGTATGAGGCATGTAACATACCAATCTCTTCACAAAGTCTTGTACAGCCCATAAAATAGAACCTAATATTTGCTTTAAAGTTGTAGGATCACTGTTCAGGGAGTGGGAGAGCCCGTCAGTATGTTGAATCTAATTAGTCGTTCATCAAAGAATAACTGGAAAGGTGTAGAACCAAAATACAAGAACTTGTGATTAAGGGCCTTAACCAAGCGCAGATCGCCAATAGTTTACAAATATCGAAGTCTGCTGTTTCTACTGATGTAATTTACTTAAAAGAGTAGGCCGGAGAAAACATGTTGTCTCATCCTCAGGATAGACTCCCAGGAGAATGTGAAAACTGTAGGGTTGGTAAAATCAGATTTTCGAACTTTCAAGTTACAGCAGTACAATGGAAACCCTATAAATACAAGGTTTTGCCTGTTTACCCTATTGCGAACAATGCAAACTACTTGAAAGTTAATACAGGTAATCTATCAAGATAAGCCATCCACACTGTTTCCTTGGATCGCCAGAATTTTAGCTGCATATGACGGTTTAGGGTGGAGGGCGGGACGTTTTCATCTCAAGTTGTTTAGCCAATATAAAATGTTCTCTTCTGAACTCGTTCCGTAAACGGTGATCTTGTACCTTCGTAAATCGTACATCTTGTTGGCATCGATTACAATGGCACGGTATAATATATTCAAGAGAACAAGATGAAGCTAGCGCCTTCTCATATGTGTAATCGATCATATGTGTAGGATGGTAGTATCTGCCTCGAATATCCCTTTTACTAGTAGGAGAGATTATCTGAACATACGGTGACCTCGCTATAGGCATTGTTACTCCTATAAATACAGTAATTCTCTCAATGTTGAATCATTTGATATTATGGGAATATTTTACCATAAATTCCTCAGTTTTAGAAATAGATTCATCTGTCACTTCACCATTTGAGCTTGTTGAGGTTGATTCAAGTACTAGCTTATTTAAGATCTTCGCACCTTTTGTCATTATGCGTGAAAGATCAGGTTGATCACGATCTATAGAGAATAATCCAAATTTTCCTTCGGGATCATATCCCTCATGCCATTCATAATTATCCATGAGAGACCAATGAAGGTATCCGATTACATCTAGGTTTTCATCTAGGCAGCGTCTGATTTGTTTCATGTGGTCTATGATAAATTGGGCTCTTAAACTGTCAGATTTGTCAGCGACACCATTCTCTGTGATAAATATAGGCTTTTTCCATTTTTTTAGATACGTAACTATGTCATACAATCCATCTGGATAAATTTCCCAACCAAGATCATTTAGCCTCCCTTGAAAATCTCTCTTATGGCTTAAGTCACTTACAGGTGCGCCGCCAATAAATTTCGCGCCAGACATGGATAGAATTTTACTTTGACCTACATGTACTCTACGATAATAGTTGAGTCCAATAAAATCTACTTTTTGTTTCCATTTATTATGAACTATGAAATTTGTACTGCTCTTGTTATATCTTTCGAGGGTATCTAGATAGTTTAAGTCTTCTTCTCCATTTATAATTGCATTCAAAAAGTAATCGTTCATGAAATATGAAAAATTTTTCGCGGCATTGATGTTACCAGCTCCAAATTTTAGGACTGATCCACTCTCTAATGGTTGAGCGATTACCATTAGATGGCTGAATCCAACATTCTTAGGAATACTATCACCATTAGCATCGCAATCATCAATTTCAGATATTTTCTCATAAGCTTGAACATGAGCCTCGATTAGATTATGTAACACAGCTTTGGTTCTTCTGCCATCTAGAAAGAACCCAGGTGGGAATATTCCTGCAAGATAGCCACCGCCAATGATTGAGGCAACTGGCTCGCTGATAGTTATCCAATAATCAACTAGATCTTTGAATTCTGAAATGACCTTTCCTACGAAATTGGCAAATTCTCGAACAGTCTCTTCATTCTCCCAACCTCTTAGTGATCCCCAATATAGATCAGACAACGGAGGATCGTTTATTGGTAGATTTCTCAATGGATTAGGCAGAAAATGTTGATAAAACTTTTTCTTAAATTGGAGCGGAGGTGTTAAAACCCATAGGGGTAATGTCAAATGATTGAGTGTTACTATTGGCTCTAGACCTTTATCTCGCATGGACAATAGCATTTGTCTGTAATTATCAATCGCATCCTGATCCCATTGATTCCTTTCAGGTTCTATTCTTGCCCACTCTAAGCTTATTCTAAAAGAATTTAGACCTAAATTTTTAGCATTATCAAAATCTTTCAGATAGTACCTCCTTTCCCAAAATCTTACAGCATCTCCAGCGGGTTGTAATTGCAGATGCCTGATGTCTTTATAAAAAGTCGATGGAGTTGTTAAACTAGATATTCTCTTCTTGATAGACTCAGTTGTAGTAAAATAATGCCAATCGTTGTTTGTAATCCCTCCTTCTGTTTGATAGGATGATGTTGCTACACCCCACATGAATTTTGGCAGTTTATTATTTGAAGACATTAAGTAACCTCTTGAGACAGATCAATACCACATTAATCATGACTGTTAACGCATAATGTAATAATAATGAAATGGTGTAGGATTTTGAGTTAGATTGTCAATACCAAGAGTACAGCTAAAACCCGATCCCAGCGACTTATCACGAAAGAACCTGAGCCTTTGATGTCGAAGATGTAGTATCTAAAAAAGTATCCTTACATCCTCTTGACTTAAGAAGTGATCAATTCCTGCCTTCCCATATTAACATTCAACCTACACAGTTACGTTACCAGCCGCACATATTCTAATTATTAAATGTTCGTTACTATCATAGTAGTCTAAAGTGAATCCAATCCTGTGGTACTCAGCGTTCATACTAACAGTTGCAACTCTCATCAAACTATTTATTATGGAGCATGGTAACATACTCCATGCCTTGCATATTCGGTTTTGGATTCCATGAATGGTTTTCACCAAGTGATCTGACACATGTTAAAAAATCAGATATTTTGCGGGATCTTCCTATTTGTCAACTATGCAAGCTTAAGCTTGAGAATGAATATAAGAATTCTGTGGGGGAGAGAATCCAGTCTACCACCATTAATGGCTTCCTTAACATTCACATCGAAGAACGGCTGAGAAACCACAGTCACGTGTGGGAGAGCGAGTCTGACATGACTGAGAAACAAATGGAAAAATTCAATATTATTTACGATGGGTTTATGGTTTATAAAGAAATAGATCTTGAGATCGCAACAGTGTTTTAGAAGCATATCTCCAACTTTATAATAAATGCCGTAGAACATGAACTTCAACTCCATCGAATCTAAAGGCGAATATTGACCAAGGATGTATATCGCTAGCCGAATGAATAACCGGATTATTAATTAATATGCAGAATTGCCTGTTGTTATTCCTGTAATTAGTGTCTAGCTTCTTTCTCCTTTAATTTTTTGTCAGCAGCGGACGTCTTGAGTTATGCTCCGCAGCAAGGACAAAAAGAATTCCTCAACAAAAAAATAGATTTCATATGGGCTCTTACAGGAACCTGCAACAGCTTGCTCATACATTATAATCTTAGATCACTAAATAAAAACGAGGCTGGATTGAGCTAATTTGACTTCTAGTTGTCATCTACCTTAGGGGGAATATACTTAGGATATTTAATTTTCATTTGCTCGAGTGTTTCTACACTTATCTTTGCGATTGCCCAATTACGGAACCATTTTTTGTTCGCAGGGATGATATACCAGGGTGCCCAACG
>JALZOS010000110.1 GCA_030913755.1 Thermoproteota archaeon
GTTCATCAGTCTGGGATAGGAGAAAGTACCCCGGTCTATTAAACGAAGTTACAAAAAGTCGAGTATCAGGTAAATTGACTCTGATCCTCCACTCGTAATTACCAAAAAGTGTTTACTTGTTCATAGAGTTAGACAAAAGTTCACATAGGTTATGCTTCTCTTCAAACGAATCCTAAATAAAATATTAAATTAAGAGGGGAATAAATGTGACAGTCAATTACCTGATCTATTTTAAAAAATCAAAATGAACTAGGTTGATGTAAATGTGACTATGTTCAGGTAATATTTCTTTTGTCGGTTTTGATATTCCTTGCGAGTAAACCTTATGATGAAGCATTAGGTGAAAAAGGAATATTCAGGGTTACTGTAGACCTAAAAAATGTCTCTGATAATATAGGAACTTATAGCGTCCATATCAAGGTGGATGGTCAACAGATTTTAGAACAGTCAAGAATTGTAGACACCTCCAGTCAGAGTAGAGTCAAATTTGTCCAGATGATATTGAGTCTCAATGTTGCAAGTCCGAAACATTTCTTTTCCCTGCTGATTCCATACCCGTGGGTTCTGAGATTAGAGTGTGTGTAGAAGAGACTATATCGCACAATCAGAGTTGTACCCATGGTGAAAATAGATTAGAAAACGCCCCAGAAGTTGTGTCAATTGAAATTCCAGACAAGCTAGAGGAATGAGCAAACTACTTAAAACTTAAATTTAGGTTTTTCGAGAAGGTTCTTTAATACATGTCTATGACAATTTTCTCCTTCTCGTTCATAGCATAATAAGGTAATGTTATTATCTGTAGATAACAATCTCAATCTTTCTATTTCTTGTTGAGCCTTGTTGTTGTGATCAATTTGTCTTGTATATTCTGAAACGAATACTTTCCAAATAATCAGTTGTTTCTTGTACCTCAAGAGTAATTCCTTTGATGATCCCAATATACTAATCATGGCGGAGACATGTTCTTTTCTTATGCCTGTTGGCCAAAACCTAGTCACTAACACCCTAATTCCGTCCAATTCCTCTTTTGGATCGTATTTTGATTTTGTTCTAATCAATTGATGTTACCTGTTTCCAAGCATTAATGCTCCAAGCATTAATGCTTATTCATTTTTTTGCGATCAAATCCGAGCCGTCTAGGGGGCCAATTTTGCCTCTGAATAATTTTGGCAGTAGTCAAATTTGCCAAAAGTTAGGTTAAAAATGATATGAACTACTAAATGCGATAAAGCACAATAATCAATCAGATGGCCACATGATAAGACTTTCAAATCGCGATAAGAAGATGATAATATGGAATTTCATGGAGGAACTTTGTGATAAGCATCAAGGTGCCAGTGAAAATAACAATGCAACATATTTCAACTTTAACGATTTCTATAATATTGGTCTCTTCAATAAATATCTCTCGCGTATAGATGTCAATGGATCATATAGTGAAACTGTAGTATTAGATACGCTCAGAAGATACGCTGAGAAGAAAGGTTTCATAAAAATCGAAGAAGATGTTGTTAGGCTGACTGAAAAAGGATTGGATGAGTGTCAAGAGTCCACTCGCGATTGGGACTAACTTCTGGTCGCTGTCTAATAAGGTGCTAGACTACGTAACACACGTCAGTCCCACACTTCTTATAAACGCCGATGTGTCTTCAGATAACTTGAAGTTCCAAGTTCAACAGACTACTGGAATACGAAAATTCAAGACTGCATCAGAATGTAGTTAACGGGAGGAGTTAGCGGCACGTTAGAAACCTAAAGATGATACATAGTCGTTATGCGTTATCTCATTCTTTCTGAATGATTAATGTGTAGATTGAGAAGTATTGGCAGCAGTTGCTACGTCCGGTACTATAGTTTATCGTTGAGATGGAACTTCCATATGCGCAGTTAAATTTTTTCTGATGAATCAACCTATCTCAATCACAATTTCAGAACTTTGGCTTATCTTCATGCCAGCCCAAACCCATTTAGAAATTTTGGTTTTTAAACAGGGCATGGGAACGCTAGAATAAATCTTGTCGAGAACCGATCGATTATGGTCCGTAGTTTCATTCCACCAATGCTAGATCTCATTAATCTTTGATTCTTTCTCCTCGCGTTCTTCCTCTTGCTCCTCTTGTTCTTCACGCTTACCTCCCTCGACTTCAGTTTCGACAATCCTGAATCCCAACTCTTCAGCCTTTTTAGTCAAAACCGAAACCTTCTCCATTACGATTGATTCCTGATCTTCGTCAATGTACATTTCAAGTTCGACCTTCATACCATTAACGACAAATAATCAAAATATATACATTCCATTAGTCAGTCCGCAACTGGAAGTAAAGAGAACCTGACCAGACAGGAACAAAAAGTATACATTGACACCGGTCTAGTCTTTCTTTGCTTATGGATAATACAATATTTCAAAGAAATAACTATAGCATAATAATTGCGTCAATGTTGCAATACGGATAGCCTATTTTCATGTTAGGGGGCCACAGTTACAGAAAGGTATTGTAATAATTGTGTGATATCATTGTCAGCTAGTCAGTCGAATTTGGCTGATGAAATTTGGATGATGTCAAAGACTTATTCTAGAATTTTGTAGTACTAGCTTATACGGACTGACGCCTCAGCACCTGACTATGATCTTTTTCCTTATGAGCGTCCAATGTTTTTTTATCTTCAAACGTCTTACCGCTCTGAGCGGCACGGCAAGATTTTGTTGCGCTAAATGTTACTATTAGTGGCTGCAGACATTTGTAGGTTTTATGCCTGACTAAATTATGTAAGTCTGACCCGATTATATTATTATCGGAAATGTGTAGGTACGCGGAGCTAAGTTTCATTATGTCAATTTGTTGATAAGCAGTCTTAAGATGCTAGCCTGGTTGTGTATAGCGTAAAACCACATGCTTCACAAACATAAGACAGACTATAGAAATCTGAACACAGAGTCATTAAGTCAAAGCATTGCGGACATTCTATCTCATTCTTGATCCAGTGGCTATCCTTAGGATCAATTGTCTGATGCCCGAATACCGGAGACTCCAAGCGTGCGTGTAGCTTGCTTCTCATATTCATACTATGTGCCACATTTTTAATAATAGTTTAATGTTGGTCAAAGTTGCACTATTTATAAAATACATGACATTGGGAAGTGTTTGGCTTTTTGTCACAACGTCACTCCTCCAAACAATAATCCGTTGTCTTGTTGCTCTGCATCGCTGTCCTGATCATGAACATAATCCAGTCCAAGATTCTAACCTCGCCGAAGATTCTGTCAGTTTCTTCTCGGGTTTGGGCATCATCTAATTCTCTTTCTGAACTTTCAATTCTATAATCAATTAAGCCCTCTAATTCTTGGAGTGTCATACTTGGATTTGATTCTATAGTATCAAGAGTCCAGTTTATCAATTCAATCTTCTTATTAACCGAATGATTGTATGTTAGATTATGAAGTGGACTGATTTTCTTCGTTGCACCTTCAATTTCGCTCGCTAACCGTCTTTCTAATACTTGAAGTTCGTTGGTGTGGGAAAGAGTAGATTCCATACTGAAAGACCAGTTGGGATGGTTTTAACGAATAAATCACTATGAACGGAGGGGGGGCCATCACAAAAAGGATTTAAACAAAGCCGTCATTTATAAAAGTCCAAGTGCGGAAGTGCTCGATTATTTGTGCCACTCCAGGAACAGGATCACTCTGGCCAGTGTTCGTGGTTGGTGAATAATAAGC
>JALZOS010000136.1 GCA_030913755.1 Thermoproteota archaeon
CTTCAGTTATCTCATATCACATATTTCTTGAATGCTACGGCAAAAAAGGAATCCAGTGCACAGTATGCTTTTTTTTGATCTTATATTTGGGATCAGTTCTTGTTTTGTTAGTTTCATTCTTTTCAAAAAAAAGGCTGATGTAAGTAAAGGCTCAAATTCCTAATAGCGTGGTACCATACAGCGCTCAAGAGCGATTGTCTGCAATTTTCCTCTTCAGGCTAATTGATGTGAGTGAATTATCATTTAATATTTAATGATCAATTTTGGCAAGAATTACTGAAGACGCATGACTATCTGACAAGAATCCATTTGGAGTGATACATTTTTGTTCGAAGTTGACAAGATTTAGCTAATTATCTTAACTACCATACGATACACGGCTTATGTGTGGCCAAAGCCAAGGATAACATGATCAACGATAATAACGTTTTACAAAAGATGAAGCGGTACTTCGATATTATCGAGGATGATTGTGAGGTATTACAATATTTTAAAAGTATAGGGATCAAAATTGAGGAGTGGGAAAAACCTAGTATTACGACTACCTCTCTTTAGTCAGCATTTTCACTTTCATCAGAAGTTTTCAGAGTCGGACCAGAACCATATGTAATTGCTTCCTCGTGATTGTTTACTATTATCATCCCAACATGATAAAGATCCCATTAATGTGGCCACAACTTGTAAGGTTTAGTAAATCCAGTAAGACAATAAATGACAACATTGCCATTAAGAATCTCTGCAATTATCTCAGATTATGACGGAACGCTGTGCCCTACAGCTTCTCTGAAAGGAGTGAGTAATCAAATACCCCCTGACCTGGAGAAAGTATTGTGGGACATATCAGCCAAGATCCCCGTCTGTATACTGTCTACTAAAGATTTTGGTTTTTTGCGTAAAAAGGTGCAATTCGCTAAAATAGCCTCTTGCATAACAGGATTAGAGGTCTTTGAACTTGCTACCTTAGAGTCTAGAGCTGCAAATGGCGACATTGATCTAGGACCCAATAGTAAAAACTATCTGACTGTTAAAGAAGGATTCTCAAATATTATAAGTCAATACCGTCTGTTAGACGTGAATAAATTAGTAAAAAATTCGATGTTATTAAAGAAATTATCTGATAAGATAGCAAAAGAGTTTCAAGATGTATCAGTTGAACCGAAATTTAGTTACGTGGATGGCATTTTGGCTGCTATTACACTTGATTACAGACAGATACAAAAATGGGAACATTATAAAACTAACATCGAACCACACATACTGAATTCTATCCAGCAATTCGTTCTCTCTCTGCCGAACGATTTGTTCGTCCAGACATATTCGGATCATCCATTCATAGATGTTTATTCAATGAATCTGGACAAGGGTCTGGCAATAGACGCCATTATTAACTTGCTGAACTTTAGTAAAAAACAGAAAGTACTTTATCTCGGGGACTCAGAGAATGACAATCCTGCTTTCCAGAATGCAGATCTCTCCATAGGTATTCGTTCTGATGAAAGAGTTAAAACGAAGCTAGATTCAGATTACCTGATCCCGTTCAATGAGTTAACACCGTTCTTGAAGAAGCTTTATGCAGAAGATTTTGTTTTCAACCGGATGTCGCAGAACATAACATGATAACTAGGTTCATTTGCCCTTGCCAATATCTGCTTCTATTGCTTTGCGCAACTCTTCGTCGGTCTTGTTTGTATAATCTATCTTCAACTTCTCTGCAATAGACTCTAGTTTTTCTCGCTCTGTATCGTCTCCATGCTTAATCCTTTCAACTTCTTTACGCATTTCGATCTTAGCTTTCTCATATTCACCCTGAGCTTTGCCAAATGACTTGGCCAATTCTGGAATTTTCCTAACCCCAAAAATAAGCAATATCACTATCCCAATTATAATTACCCATTCAATTCCTCCCAATCCACCAAGCTGCAAAACAAAATCTGACGGAGTTACCATCTGTAACTACCTGTTCGCATGACACCAATTTAAGTTTGGCGCCAATCAAGACGCCTGGGGATGCTTGACTTATATATAAAATGGCATTAGTAAAGATATTCGTGAATAAAATCAATTGAGCACGCTATAAATGTTTTCTAGCCGAGGATTTTCTCCGCTGCAATCCTCTGATACCGATAATTCGCTATCTGAGGACGTAAAGTGAACATCATAATATCAAGACAGCGGCGCTAATTACTGTTGTCCAGAGACCATCCTTGTGTCCTTCCGCTGATTGAGTAAAGTTCTGTGTCTTGTATATTTTTCCAGAAAGTCTCCACTGTTCTTCACGTTCGTCCCATGCAAGTGAAGGATCACTTGGCAATCCCAACGTAGTCGCTAGCATTTCCATAGCCATATCCTCTGCATAGTCGCCAGCCTTCTGAGCGGTCTCCCCGGTTGAATGGTGCTCTGAGAGGTAACCATATTGACCTTCATAAGCGGGATTTGCTAAACCAATAGAGGCAGCTATTAGTCTGTTAGGTTCACTGGTCGACGCTCTAGCCATCACAGCAAATGATATCTGACCGGGTAAAAGAAAATTTCTGCCTTCTTGGATGCTCACGATCTTACATTTAGGAGGCTTTATACTTGACACTGAGACTATATTAAGATCAGATATTTTTGCGTCGCGCAAAGCTAATTCAAAGCTTGTAAGATACTCCTTATGAATTCCCTTGCCTTTCGTGAAAAACATAGCTTTTGGCACATAATGCATGGGATCAGATAGTGACTCCACATTTACGGTCTTCTCGTTCATTCCCTTGGATTTCCATTAATAAAATATTAACATTACGCAGAGGGTTACACCGCTATTTCTCAACTTCAATACGTAACTTCCTGAGGAGGTGGTTTCTGTTCTAGCATGATTACGTTTTAAACACAACTCACAGATCATCAATTTATGAAGTAATGATGTACTGCGCGCCTAGATGTGTGAGACACGACGTTTAAGAAATGTGAGATATAGTGTCTTGATAAAATTCATAATTTCTAAGAAAAGAGTCTAACTTTGCAATTGACACAAACGGTACGCCATCGACAACCTGGTCAGGAAGTTCATTTAATGTTATTATGACAGGAAACATGATAGATGACTCGTTCATTTTGTCAATATATATTCTTGTCCTTCTAAGTTGATCATCTGCAAATTCGCCCATTTTGGCTCGAGTCATAATTTTCCAATGCTTGCAATCAATAACCAATCCGATTCGTCCCAGCTTTGCAACGACATCGATTTGAACTTTCGGATTTGCAAAATTGATGTTGCTCTGACAGTGATATTCATTCTTCTCCAATATTGAAGACGTGAACATTTCAAAGTCTCTCCAATCTAATTTTGAAGATAAAAGTTCAGGACGGCATCCGAGATTTAAGGCTGTTAATAGAACGTTGAGTCTATCGATTCGTGTAAATCTAATCGCTAAACCTGACATTGTCCCAACGCCCCTAAAATTTAGAAAGTGCAATAATTCCATCGCTGTTAAAGAACTTTTAATTCCGCAACGCTTTTGAAACTCGGCCATACTTTTACTCTGAGGAATGCCAGAAATTGCCTGAGCCAATAAAGAAGGATTTATCTTATCA
>JALZOS010000138.1 GCA_030913755.1 Thermoproteota archaeon
GTTCAGTGGTGCAGATGCTGTTGCAAACTACGGAAAAGTCGTGATAAGAGGAAACAATGTCCTTTTCATACGTTTGGAAAAAGAACTGTAGAATTCATATTCATTGATTGTCTATAGTAGGTCCGAATAGCGTGAAATGGTAAGAAGACATCTATTTACATCAGAAAGCGTTACTGAAGGACATCCCGACAAGATGTGCGATCAAATATCGGATTCTATACTCGATGAATTATTATGCCAAGATCAGGATTCAAGAGTTGCTGTAGAGGCGATGATTACGACGGGTTTAGTCTTTGTTGCGGGAGAAGTTACTTCAAACGCAAGAATTGATATTCAACAAATCGTCCGAGATACTCTAATTGGTATCGGATACGAAGGTCATAAATACGGATTTGATGGTAGAAGTTGCGCTGTACTCACGTCAGTCCACGAACAAAGCCCCGATATTTCGATGGGTGTGGATCAAGGACAGAATAAGGAACAAGGTGCTGGAGATCAAGGTCTAATGTTTGGATATGCCACTAATGAAACCGCAGAGCTTATGCCTTTGCCTATAATAATGGCACACAAACTGTCATCAAGATTAGCAAAAGTGAGAAAAGAGAAAGAATTGGATTGGATTGGTCCAGATGGAAAATCCCAAGTTTCAGTGATTTACGAGGACTCTAAACCGAAGAAACTTGACACAGTACTAATATCTACACAACATGCATCAGATGTATCTATAGAGCACGTCAGGGAGGAAGTAATATCAAAAGTCATAAAACCAATTTGCGAGGATTGGATAGACCGTTCAACTAAGTTTTTGGTCAATCCAACTGGAAGGTTTGTTATAGGAGGGCCAGTCGGTGATACTGGCCTGACTGGGAGGAAAATTATTGCGGACACTTATGGCGGAATGGGAAGACATGGCGGGGGGGCATTTTCAGGAAAGGACCCATCTAAGGTAGATAGATCTGCATGCTATATGGCAAGATACATTGCAAAGAATATCGTATCTGCAGGATTGGCAGACAAGTGTGAGGTACAGTTAGCGTATGCTATTGGTGTTGCTGAACCAGTGTCTATTATGGTTGATACATTTGGTACTGGAATGCTAGAAGAACAAATCGAAAAACAAATTCGACATATATTTGATACAAAGCCCAGTGGAATTATCAGAACGTTAGATCTGAAAAGACCTATTTATAAGAGCACCGCTGCCTACGGTCATTTCGGCAGGAGTGAATCATCCTTCACCTGGGAGCGTACAGATGAGGCAGATACGTTTAGAAAAGTATTCAAGAATTAATATAATTAATAAAGTATGCGATATATGATACTATAACTCAGTAATTTGGAGATGATGGAGAACACTGTTGTCCGTTGGTAGTATTTACTACCTCATATCTCCACCAGATGTACCGATCTTTTCGCCACGATTGGAGATTGTGTTCCTTATAATATCTTAGAACATTGATATGCTTTCCCGGTAGAAGGATACTGAGCACTTATATTTTTTGAAACTAAGCCAAATTTTAACAAATACAAGGAATGCAAGTTCATGTCCGAGATTGACAATATTTAGGGAAAAGAAGAATTTGAGCAGCTACTTCAAGTTATTCTTTGAGTCTTGCTTTCTGCTCGATGGATACAAATTAAAAGTACAACTCAAATAATTATATGATCCTTTTGTCCCTTCTGGAGAAGATAACAGTTATAACCGGTGCTTCAAATGGCCTAGGATTGGCAATGGCCCGAGAATTTTCCCAAAGTGGATCAACCGTAGTCATTACCTCAAGGAAGAAAAGAATTGCTCAAGAGACGTGCATGCTGCTGTCAGACAAATGTCAAGGTTTAGAATTGGATATAGCTGATGGATCCAGCGTGAGTAAGTTCATAAAAAATATTCGGAAGACGTATGGACGCGTTGATGTGCTCATAAATAACGCCGGATACCCTTTTCGAAGGAAGATATGGTTCAAGAAGCTGCACGAAGTTTCAGACAAGGAATTAATCGACATTATCCAGGTTGATTTGGTTGGCTCATTTCGTCTGTCCAGAGAAATAATTCCATTGATGTTCAGACATAGATCGGGAGGGGTTATCATAAACATAGCTTCTACCCCTTCAGTCTCAGGTCACAGTTCTGGATCTCCGTACTCGTTAGCGAAGGCTGGAGTTGTTTGTATGACAAAGCACATTGCATTAGAGTATGCATCAAAAAAAATTAGAGCATATTCTCTTGTATTGGGCAACATTGCTACGGAAGCAACATACAACTCTCTTTCAGAGAAGGAAAGGGTGAAGGCAACAGAAGAAAATGCAATGAAGCGATGGGGTAAACCAGAAGAAGTTGCAAAAATAGCGGCTTGCGTTGCGAGTGACTCCTTTTCATATGCAACTGGAAACACTATCGTTATTGATGGGGGTACGATAATTCATTAGAAGGGGAGATTAGCATTTGTCTGGCGATCTGAAAGATGTTATTGTCTCACGATCTTCAAAAAAAGGATTACGGACAGGCTACACTACTGGCACATGCGCCGCAGCTGCAACAAAGGCTGCCATGTACACACTCTTAAAAAACGAGAAACTAGCGAGCATTACAGTTATCTTACCAAAAGGAGGATCAGCACTCATTAATATCGCATGGATTAGCTATCATGATGAAAATGCAGTTACAGCCGCTGTGATTAAGGATGCCGGCGACGATCCAGATGTTACAGATGGAGCGGAAATATGTGCAACAGTTTCCCTCCTTGAAAAGAGTATGGATATCGTCATTAAGGGTGGGAATGGCGTGGGTATAGTTACAAAGCCAGGTTTAGGTTTGGAAATTGGAAAAGCAGCAATTAACAAGGTTCCTATGAGTATGATTCACCAATCAGTGACCGAGGTTATAGGAAGCATGCAGAGGAACTTTGGTATTTCTGTGGTCATATCTGTCTCCAAAGGTGAAGAAATAGCTAAAAAAACAGATAATCCTAGACTTGGAATTCTTGGCGGGATATCCATTTTAGGAACCACGGGAATAGTAATACCATATTCTACCTCCTCCTTTGCAGCATCGATCCGCCAATCAATCGACGTATCGTTTGCTATGGAGTCCTTCCGCGTCGTACTAACGACCGGAGGTAGGAGTGAAGATTTTGCGCGCGAATTATTTCATGATGACATTCCAGATCATTCATACATTCAGATAGGAGATTTCGTGGGTTATAGTGTAAGGCAGTGCGCGAATAAGAAGATAAAAAAGGTGATCGTAGCAGGCTTTATTGGAAAATTAACAAAGATGGCGATGGGGATAAAGCAAACTCATGTTAAGGGCTCCCATGTTGATATGGATTTCTTGGGTCATATGGCACGTCGCTGTGGTGCAGGAGACGAATTAGTTACCAAGATAAAGACAGCGAACACCGCAAGGCATGTTGCGGAATTGATAGATCATTACGGTATAGGGGGCTTTTATGATTTGATATGCAATAAAGTCCATGATCAATTATCCTCATACTGCGATCATAAAGTCGCTATTGATGTTCTCATGTTTGATTTTGACGGCAAAGTTATTGGTACCTATTATTGTTAGAATTTTATTTCGTTCAGCCAACTATGTTTACTTAAACTACCAATTTGTGAGTTAGACCATGCCTTTTAGAAACCCATCTTTTTCCATTTTTTCTGCATGTGCTGCGATATATCTCCAGACAATGTCTGCCTTTTCTGGCTGGAAGTCCCAAGGCGCAATCAGTACAAGGTCATGTTCTCTGATCCACATTCTTCTTTTTATCTTCCCCCTGATTCTACATGTTCTTACTTTTCCGTCAGTACACCTAACAATAATGTTATCGCCACCAACGAGCTTTATGACTCGTCCCAAAAGTTCACCTTGCTGTGGCATTACCAACTCCTTTAAAGCTGATTCGCTAAGTACTTTTCTTTTACCTAAATCTAAAAACCTCAGTTAAATATTGTCTAGGCAAAATAAAAATGTAATGCTCAAATTGACCATAATTTGATGCTAGTTACACTGAATCTATTATCATAGTACAATTATCATGCTATATTCCTCAT
>JALZOS010000146.1 GCA_030913755.1 Thermoproteota archaeon
CTTAAATGGACATTGTAGAGATTTTTCTACCAGCACTGTTCTATTGCAAATCTTGAATTTTCAGCACCATTTGTTTGAATAACCACATTTGAACGCAACCCAGGCACCCACCTTTATTTCCGCTGTATGTTTGCATAATATCGTACCCGCCAAACCACTTTTACACTTTGTTTTCATGGTTAATTTTATACGAGTCGATATTGAGTACGACGTTACGTTGATTTTCCCAGTTGTCAGATTCTAAAAGATCATGAATCGGCTTTGCCAGGAAGATGAACTATTATGATAAAATTCGGATTGAGACGATCTGAGATCATCTTGGGCGAACACCACGCGAATGACGTATTTAGGTTGATTCATTGATTTGATTAAGGAAGTATGATCCCCATGAGGGAAATCGCTTGATTACACACCAGCTACCAATAAAGTTTATGTCTTCTAACTGGACCTTTCAAATAACTGAAGAAGGAACTCAAAAAGCTATCGTCAGTTTTCATTTTGTGCGAATCTTGTTACTGGTGTGCGACGTTCTTGATAAAACCCGCTTAATGTTAGATGCAAGTACGAATTGTAAGTCCGGAAATTTATCGAGCTTCCCAATTCTATCTGATGAGTCATTCACGTTTAATTGTGCTGCCAAATCAGGAGTAGAAATGGAGTTCAAAAGAAGGTAATCATCGCATGAAATGAACACCCGCCTATAATTTATCTTAGTTTTAACTCCTTTTGAATTGACCTCTTTATTACCGTCAGATTGTTTAAGGTAACGAAAATGGTATCAGTCATTTCATCTTTGTCTAAGTGATGGCCATTTCTTCCGAAGAAACGCTCACTAAAACTGCCAAGTAACCATCCAACAGAAATACCTAATGCAGAATCGACAATTTCCTCATCAGTGTTTGAAACAATTTTTTCTGCGAGCATTATTGCAAAACCAATATTCTTTGTTACTTCCTTGATCCGCAGTTCCAAATCCTTTCTTTCTAGATTTTTCAGACCCAATATGAGATCAAATTGAAATACTATAATTTGCGTGTTGTTCTCAGACAAGTGTTTCCTTTTGGACAATTCCAAATGGAACAATATTTCGATTGAACAAACCATGTGGGCAAAGGATATTTGGCTTGAATATGACTAATTAAACATGAACGATACAAAGTTGCATAGATACTTGGCATATTTGAAGAACGAAGGATTCGGTCCAAAAGATGCAGGGTTGTTACTCTCAAAGGCTAGACGCATTCTCAAAAAATTTGACATACTAATCAGAGATGCTCGCGTCTCCAATCGATTCATAGAATTTGATATAAGCTTGGCAAACGTTCAAGACCTTGAAAAAATTAAATCTATATTTTCGTTCATTGGCCAATATGTTGACGGATACAAGGTTGTCGAGAAGGATCTTGAAAAGGAGGAAGCTCTGATACTGGCGAAGAAATTATTCAACGAAGAAAAGTACTGGACTACGCATGAAGTGCTAGAAGGCGTATGGAAAAAATCCGGGGGAAAGGAGAAAGATTTGCTAAATGGTCTCATTCTTGTTGCTGCCGCATTAGTACACTATCAAAAAAACGAAAAAGATATTGCTCTTGGTATCATGACAAGAGCGCTGAAGAAGCTGACCTCCGCAAATGAAAAGTATTTTGAAATAGATGTCGCTTTCATCAAAACCCAAGTGACTGAGATGATAAAATCTTCTACTATTCAGAATTTTAGAATTTAGAGATTGTCATCTGGTGTGGCTTAATATTTTCTCCTTAAGGCTTAACAACGGAGTAACCTCTCTTCATGGCTTCCGAGCAACTCAAATCATTTAATCCTTTTTTTAAATAATTCAATTCCTTCATCTAGCCTGTAAAGCCAGAATCATTTCCGGAACTTTCTTAATATCATCGCAATCGCTATCAGAATCCCCAGGGCAGAAACCAAAACAAGAAATGTTGTTTCGTCTCGTACCGCGCCCTTAGGTAAGATCGATCCAACCAAGGTTAACAAAAGTCCATTCACAAATATCGGATCCCTTAATACCTGGAGGCCTTTAAATAGATTCTAAAGTTCTTAAACCAGAAGGCAAGGAATAAAGATATCGTTCAAGAAGATCTGGTAGTTTTGTCTAATGAAGAAATTGCATTAAGTGAAAGGGCCAAAATTGGACTTGAGATACATCAACAACTTGTAACACATCAAAAGCTGTTTTGCTCATGCCCAATGGCAAAATCAGCTAGTTTTAACTACGCGTTCGATAGAAAGCTGAGACCAACTCACAGCGAAGTGGGAACGTTAGATCCAGCAGCAATTTTTGAATCGAAAAAAAGGAGAGCAATAAAATACCTTGCACCATTGGATTCAACATGCCTTGTAGAAGCAGATGAGGAACCGCCTTATAGGGTGAATGATCAAGCATTGGAAACCGCTCTGATAATATCCTTGGCATTGCACTCTTCCATAGAAGATGAATTCCACGTAATGAGAAAAATTGTTATTGACGGCTCTAACACTTCGGGCTTTCAGAGGACCATTCTAATTGCAAGAGGTGGCTATCTAAAAGTTAACGGCCAAAGCGTTGGTGTGCAGAGCATTTGCTTGGAAGAAGATGCGGCTAGAATCATCGGCGACGCTGAAAATGTGCGCAGTTATTCTTTAGACAGACTCGGAACCCAGCTAGTTGAAATAGCGCTAGAACCAACAGCCGGCGCCCCAAAAATTGTTACATGTGTTGCATTGGCACTTGGAAGGCTACTAAGATCTACTAAAAGAGTCGCCAGAGGAATAGGAAGTATTAGGCAAGACGTCAACATTTCTCTTGATAATGGTCCAGTTGTTGAAGTCAAGGGAGTACAACAACTCTTTCAGCTAGATGAAGTAATTAAATATGAACTACGTCGTCAGGACGGGCTAATTCGTATCGCGAAACAGATCCGGGAAAGGACGTTAGAAAAACCATCGAAAGTTATATGTGCAACAAGAGATGTTACGAGCATTCTTAGTTCGTCTCCTTCTAGAGTAGTAAAGAATATACTTCAAAATAAGAATAGCAGAGTTATTGCTCTATGTGTTAGAGATTTTAGAGGTCTGCTTGGTTTCGAACCATATCCAGGGGTAAGATTGGGAAAACAACTTAGTGAGCTTGTAAGATTTTTTGGCCTTGGCGGAATCTTCCATTCTGATGAGCTGCCTAATTATGGTATAAGTGCTCAAGATGTCTCCAAAATTTCATCAGCATTAGAAATGGATACTGAAGATGCATTTATCATAATTGGTGGTCCGTCTGAAGTATTGCCACTCGCAGTTAGAGAAGTATCTGATAGACTAGTCAAGGCGTTCTCTGGGGTTGTTCCGGAAACACGTTCAGCTGCCAGAGATGGTTCGACAGTGTTCATAAGGCCCAGGCCAGGTTCAGCTAGAATGTACCCAGAAACTGACATACCATATATTTCAATTCACGAATCAAAAATCAGAAACCTGGAGCACCAAGTTCCTAGGCCGTGGAACGAAATAATTTCAACTCTTTCTAAAGAATACACAATAAATAAAAAGCTAGCTCAACAAATCTATGATTCAGATTATCTTACTCTTTTTGAGGAGATAGTCTCTCTTACTGATATCTCTCCTAGCTTTGTAGTTTCAAAATTAACAGAAGATTTCGTAAATTTTGAAAGACAGGGATACGATCTGAACGTACTGGAAGAAAATATAATCAGAGATGCATTTGTTAGATTGAGTCGGTCACAAATTGCAAAAGAATCATTACCATTAATTTTCGAAAAGATCTTGAAAAAAGAAGCATCAAATGTAGAAGAGGCGAGTGCCTCATTGGGTATTAAACAGCTAAGCATGAATAATTTGAAAGCGATAGTAGACAAAGTTATAAAAGACAATGAGCAAATTATTAGAGAGAAACGTAATGCTTCCCTAGGACTTCTAATGGGGAGGTGCATGGCTGTTTTGAGAGGTAAAGTAGATGGTGAAAAGGTTAGCAAGTTGTTAAGAGAGCGACTAGAATTTTTTTTAGGAGAATCAGTAAATATAAATTGAATCATTCATTCAAACATCACATTCCAGAGGTGTGATCGACTTGATGATTTTTTTCTTATCTATATGATGCGCACACAGGAAATGGTCATGGCATATTCGTTATGATATTGTGGCAGCACGATTCAACAAAACTACGAATAATTATATTCTTTCGACTTGTATTTCCTTAGTAATCCCATGATTGAACCTACAACTGCTGTTCCCATACCTGCAACAAACATAATCACCCCGATCATGATCAAATAGATTTCAAAAATTTTTGGATTTCCATTATTATAAAAGAGAACACTACTCGCAAATAAAACGTCGATGCTGGTTGACGTCCTATCCAAGTTTGTTATGATTGCAGTATAATTTCCATCAACTGTTGGAATAAAATTATTATAGAATTTGTTGGAAAAATTTTGATCGGTCACCAGAATGTTACGCGGATTTATTATTTTTGCATTCAGTACACTGTCTTCCGGTTCATTCAAAATATAGAGCGAAATATTCTTCCTTTTCTGAACATCCATAAGTATAATATTGCTATGTTGATTTTGGGATATTTTTCCATTATATCCGGCATTAACAGTGTGAAGAGGATCAGGCACAAAAATTGAAGAGATCGCAAGAATAATTATCCCACTGAAGAACACGACAAGGCCAATCACTAATAAAATGTTATTCAAATGCAGTATGATTCCACTTGGAACAGTTGATAAGCATTGCTCTTTTGAGAATTGAACCATACAGTTAAGAATTGGATAAGGTAGTGCGCGAATATGTTACTATAAGAAAAATTATAACCTAATTTTGTATTTGGGAATTTCAACTCTTTAATAGCTAATAATGCAAACTAAAAACTAAAAACTAGAACGGACATACTTAAGAATGCAGTAGCGGGCGTCTATCCGTAACTGATTTCAGGATAAATGCGCATCATAATTCACACTCATTACGATTCTCCTCTTCATTCGTTGATCCAACCAGATAAACAAACACATCATCCAAGGTGATAGGAGAAACACTAAAAAAAAGATTCTTCTTCATGGCAAGACGAGACAATTCTTGAATGCTTGATTCATACGTGAATATCCTCATCAAACTCCCCCCGGTATCAACAACAGATCCAAAGGACTTTAGCGTTTCTATATCAGCACCGTCCTTTGATATGTCTATTCGTATGTTTTGAGGGATCTTGTCCTTAAGACTCCTTATTGTACCACTTTGAACTACGACACCTTTGTCTATAATTACAATTTTATCAGAGAGGGATTCTGCCTCATCCATGTAATGAGTTGTTAGGAGGACCGTTTTTCCTTCATCCTTCTTCTCCTTAATTGACTTCCAGACCTGCCTCCTTGATATTGGGTCTAGACCAATAGTGGGTTCATCCAGAAAGAGTAATTCTGCTTCAATAGCCATTGACATCGCCACTAATACCTTCTGTTTCATTCCACCTGATAAATTCATAGCTGGAATATCCTTTAATCTGTAAAGGTCGAAATCATGAAGCACCTTTTCTGCGCGTCTCCTAGATTCATCCTTATCCATGCCTCTAATCCGTAACCAATTATAGACATGGTCCCAAGGTGTCAGTGCCCTTAATGGTCTACCCTCCTGGGGTACTACAGAAATATGGTTCCTGATCTTCTCTGGTTCTCTTACGAGATCGAATCCAAGAACCTCTGCTGAGCCTGAAGACGGTAAGAGCTGAGTTGCACAAATTCTAACAAAAGTTGTCTTTCCTGCACCGTTTCTTCCAAGAAGGGTAAAAATCGTTTTAGATTGTATTTCTAAGGAGATGTTACTCAGAGCAATGGTAGTTGAGTTCTTATATGTCTTAGAAATGTTTACTGTCTTGATTGCGTGCATTAGCTGTTGTCTAGTGATGCATTTACTTGCCTAGAAATTTTACTCTAACTGCATGTTAGAAGACACAACTACGAGTACAATCTTGTCGAAGGATAAGAGGAGAGTGGTCTCAGTCAACATCTATGGGAACGCCATGCTCCGTGGAATTCTTAAGCTTGAAAGAAATCTCAAGGATTCCATTCTTGTATGTAGATTTGCCTGTAGACGAATCTACTGGTTCAGGGAGATCGATCCGTTTATGATATCTTCTTTCTCCAGAAATTGATTCAATAGTTAGTGATGTTTCATTAGCCGTTATTCGAAGATCTTCCTTGCTGACCCCTGGCAGTTCAGCGACTACCTTGATCCGTTCATTATCTTTTATTGTGTCAATTAAAGGTTCACGTTGTTCGCTGACTGAAAACGTTCCTCCCAAAGGACCAGGAAATGAATTAATATTTCCGAATTTCCGTACCACGGGTTTTCCATCCTCTCCTATCTTCACTGAATATCCATACACAATAGGCCCCGTTTCTCTGACGATTGATCCGTCATCAAGTCTTCTCTCCCTCACCAGATTTCTTGGAACTTGTTGGTCCATATTTTTTAGTGCCTCTTGCATTAATTTTTCCATATCTTTCATCATTCCGTCGATATCGGGGAACCAAGAACTTGGTCGTCTTCGGCCCAACCATTCATCAAATGGTGATGACATAGATTTTTATTCACATCGCTCTTCACATTACAGAATAATAATCTTTCTTGCGGTCTGACGTATCATATATTCCCTGATTTTTGCAATTCTTCTATGAGCCATTTCTGCCTTTCAGAAAGTTTCGAAGGAATTCCAATCGACAATTTCACGACCAAATCACCTCTAGAACGATTCCCATAGTTTGGAAGACCTTTTCCTTTAATTCTAAATAAAGATTCCAGTTGTGTTCCCTGAGCGATCTTCAATTTCTCTTCCCCATATAACGTAGGTATGCGAGCCTCAACCCCAAGAACGACGTCTGTGTATCTAATCTTAAGATTGTAAAGCAAATGTCCACCTTCAAGTCTTTCATAAAGGTCATGTGGTTTGACATGAATACGCAAGAGCAAGTCTCCATGCTGACCGCCTTCCGTTGGCAATCCTCCACCATTCATCTGTAATGTCATTCCTTCGTCAACTCCTGCAGGAACATCAATGGACAGCTTCTTTGTCGCATTCTCTTTTCCAGATGCTCTACAGACTCTACAGGGTTTTTCTATAATCTGCCCTCGTCCATTACACACTCTGCATGTTTCGAGGGTGACGAAGGTTGAAAATCTATTTTCGCTGTATACTCTTCTGGTTTGTCCTTGGCCATCGCATGTTCCACATCTCCTGATTTTGGTCCCTGGGGCAGCACCAGTCCCTTTGCAAACATGGCATGTTTCGATCACGGGCACTTCGATCTCTTCTCTTTTTCCTTTTGCTACGTCTTCAAGAGATACATCTAAATCATATAGTATATCTTGGCCCTTTCTTGTCCTTCCTCCGAAGTTGAATCCAAAACCAAATGGATCTCCTCTCGCTGTAGAGGAAAAACCACCGCCGCCGAAGAATTGCTCGAAGATATCTCTGAAGCCCCCAAATCCTATATCCTTGAATACCTCTTCAAAATTAGCTTCCGAACCACGGAAGGCCTCGTCAGTTCCTACATGACCATATCTATCGTACCTTTTGCGTTTCTCGTCATCAGATAGCACCGCATAAGCTTCGGATATCTCCTTAAACTTCTCCTCTGCCGTAGGATCTTTATTCCGATCAGGATGGAATTGAAGTGCTAGCTTTCTATACTTGTTCTTTATTTCATCTTTGCTTGAGCCTCTTTCAATCTCAAGAACTTCATAATAGTCACGTTTGCTACTCATTAGTCCCGATCACGGAATCCCTGAATAATCTTGTGATCAATATTATGTTGAACTCGATGGATTTTGCGTATCATGGTTTCCGAAATTTCCTTGGGGACCAGTAGCTGAAGACTCAGAACTTGATGAACTTCCAGGCTTTTCAGAGGTGGTCTGCGCAGCACTTGCTGCCCTATATGCTTCAGAACTAATCTCGCCTATAGTATTCTTGAGGTCTTGCGTTTTATTCTTAATCTCCTCGATGTTGTTAGAAGACATAGCCGACCTTAGTTCCTGAATAGATTTATTCGCTTTTTCAATCTGATCAGGCTTTATCTTTTCCTTCAAGTCTTGTTGAACAAGCTTCTCCGCAGCATAAATGAGATTGTCAGCTTCATTCTTGAGTTCAGCTTCTTCCCTTTTCTTTTTGTCGGCATCTGCAAACTGTTCTGATTCTTTTTTGAGTCTAGCCAGTTCATCCTTAGAAAGTTTGTTGTTTGCCGCAATAGTGATTTTTGCTTCCTTCGAAGTAGCCAAATCCTTTGCCGTAACATTCAGGATGCCATTCGCGTCGATGTCGAAAGCAACTTCTACCTGAGGAACTCCTCGTGGTGCAGGAGGGATCCCAGATAGATTAAACATTCCAAGAGAAACGCAATCAGAGGCCATTGACCTTTCACCCTGTACAATGTGGATAGTCACTGATGTTTGATAATCTGCAGCGGTCGTGAAAACTTTGCTCTTCTTGGTAGGTATAGTAGTATTTTTTTCTATGAGGGGTTCTTTTAATCCTCCTAAAACTTCAACCCCGAGAGTTAAAGGTGTCACATCGACAAGAAGAATATCTGTAGATACATCGCCAGCAATAATCGCTCCCTGAACAGCCGCACCCAAAGCTACTGCTTCCATGGGATCAATTCCCCCTTCCGCTTCCTTGCCCATAACATTCGTAACTAATTGTCTTACAATGGGCATGCGGGTGGGTCCTCCGATAAGGATGATCTTCTCTATCTCAGTTGGATTCAATTTGGCATCTTGGAGAGCTTGCATCATTGGAGACCTGCATCGTTCAACTATCGGTCTAAGTAAATCTTCCAACTTTGATCTAGACAGTTGGAGTACGAGGTTCTTGGGACCACTCGTAGAGTCGTACGCCAAAAAGGGCAAATTTATTTCAGTCGTAATGACATTCGAGAGTTCAATCTTTGCCTTTTCTGCAGCTTCTCTTACCCTCATCAAAGCAGCCTTATCGTTACGCACATCAAGTGATGATTGATTTTTGAATTCCTGAAGAATGTATTCTACTACCGTGTTATCCATATCAGTTCCACCGAGTTGTGTGTCGCCAGAAGTACTCTTCACTTGAAATACACCTCCACCCATTTCCATTATGGTAACATCAAGAGTCCCACCGCCAAAGTCAAAGACGAGGATCTTTAGATCCTTGTTTGCTTTGTCAAGTCCATAAGCAAGTGACGCGGCAGTTGGTTCGTTAATAATTCTAACGACTTGCAGGCCAGCTATTTCGCCAGCATCTTTGGTTGCTTGCCTTTGATTATCATTAAAATAAGCTGGGACAGTTATCACAGCCTTGTCAATAGTTTCACCAAGATAGGCCTCAGCATCCCTTTTTATTTTTTGTAAAATGAATGCCGATATCTGTTGGGGTGTGTATTCTTTACCGTAAACTTTAAACTTAAAGTCTGTACCCATTTTTCTTTTTGCAGCTATGACAGTGCCTTCCGGGTTGGTAATGGTCTGCCGTCTCGCAGGCTCACCAACTAATAGCTGACCGTCCTTTGTAAACGCAACATATGACGGGAAAGCCTTACCTCCTACAGATGTACCCTCGGCAGCCTGAATTATTGTAGGTTTTCCTCCAACTAATACAGCAGCGGCCGAATTACTTGTTCCTAGATCTATTCCAACAATTTTACCCATATTAAATTCTCTTACTCCATTTTTGGTTGTTCTGTATCTTTATTTGAAATTATCTTTTTGGATAAGATAACTAGGCTTGGTCTTAAAACTTTTTTGTTGAACATAAAGCCTTTCCTCACTACATCTATCACGGTGTTTTCTGTGTGATCTTGGCTCGGTGCAAAGCTTACCGCATCATGAACATTGGCATCAAATGGCGTACCAATTGCCTCTATCTCTACCACGCCTTCGGACTTTAGTAAGGCCTCTATATTTTTTAATATACCATTCAAACCATCAGTAATGCCAGGTGGGCAAGTATTATTTTCTAGTGTATTCACAGCTCTTAGATAGTCATCGTAAATATTGATTATCTTCAAAATCAATTCAGCTTTAGCAGACTCTACCTTTCCTTGCATCTGTTTTTCAATCTGCTTCCGATAATTGTCATAATCCGCAAGAAGGTAGCGCAGTTTCGTCAGATGGTTTTCGGATGTCTGTTTTAGTCTAGATATCTCTTCTCGTAAAACTTCAGGTCCGCTTTCCTGAGAATTAACATGCCTGCTTATTTTGCCACTACCCTCATTTTCCGCAGAGGGTTCATCATCTTCTCCTAGTATGTCCTGTTCGTCTTTTTCGTCTTTGTGTACATCGTTTTTAAAGTCCTTATTTTCATTATCGTCAACATTCAGCCTCACTTCCATAATTCCTCGTATACTTAGGATTATTTACCAGATAATTACGTATCGCCCAACTCGAGGGAATATGGTTATCTCAATTTGCTTCCATTGTGTATATGAGATAATAAGAGAATGATTATAATTCAAGGAAATTAAGCCATAAATCACGGAGATGAAGGGGCCGAGTCCTAGGAGAAAAGAAATTAAAAGAATTAAGGCTTTGTTGAGTTTAATAAATATCCCATCCATCATCAATTACAGATGATTTCTGGGTAAAAGTCTCGATTCTGATATCAAATTTCAAGAGTTTCCGGATCAGTCAATATACGTTTATCCGGTGTATTACCTACCTCATACCATTGATGGAACTTTAAATCATCCAAGTGCAACATAAATTAACTAAGTTGAGCCATAATTAGTAAAAGTTAACAATAGCCGCTATGCAAACAAAATGCTTAAGAAGAAGCTAACTCTATACGTTACTAGGTTACCTCAAAAAGTGGCGTTGTTAGTGCCAGTCCCGTGATGTTATGTCCTAACGCACATAAATTAACTAGGTTGAGCGACATTTTACTATGTCTTAAATTCATGCTGCATAATCATTCGAATGAAGTTTTCAGATGAGTTCATACATAAGAAGGACTATATCGCACAAAACCTATGAACACATACTAACCCTGCTCTGTTCAAGAAAGGAGAACTCGTAGAAAGATTGGTGAGTAACCTCCTAGGGCACATATCGACCGCGTATAAGACATCTAAAATGAACTGTTTTAATAAAAAAGTATTGGAAAACCGCTTAGGTTATTCCTAGATTCGGAAACGCAGCGATGCTGATTCCAAGTTCTCCTTGTATCTTTCGTATTTTGTTGGCATATTCTACCATCTTGGGGTTGTTTGCTTGGACCTTCGCAATTCTATATCCTTTCCACGCCTTACGCAATGCACCCCAACTTTGTCCGACAGTAAAAGTCGAGCCAGTTGACGTTGTGTTTTGTTCCTGAAGAGAAATTATTGCTGTCATTTTTATATGAGATAGAAAGAAAGATGCTTACTTAGAATCCAATGTCAAATTTCTCAAATATGGAGGTAAAAATCTTCTAATGAGGTTTTTTTAAGAGGTTTTTTTTGGAACTCACAGAGCTGCAGTAGTGGCCTTAATTTGTTATATATCTAGTTAATGCGACGTCTGCTGCTTGCCCCACCAAATTCAGCATCGGAAATAGTATGGTACTATCTCGACTTTGTCCAGGAAATAGTACAAGTCATTTCATAAATCGATATTAAACAACTGCGGCGCGTAAATAGTTCCCTCCCTGACTCTCTTCTCTCGGGAGACAGACAGGTAATGCGGCCAAATAGTTACCATGACTGAAC
>JALZOS010000147.1 GCA_030913755.1 Thermoproteota archaeon
TTTCAGTATTTTTGTATCAATTTCATCTAAAGCCAAAGTAATACAAATATCACAATAGATACCTAATAAATAAAAAGTTTAGACATAAGCAACTAGTGTTCGTTAACAAACTAGATAAAACATTCCAATCAATAAGAAATATCTTTTCAAGCTTGTCTTAAAACATGATTGGGCATGGTGATACGTTTAATCTTGTCATATTCTGCTAAAACATACCTTCCTTTCCCTATCTTGTGCGAAAGTTCGCTACGTACCTTCCATCCAGTCATAGCCATCTCAAGTGATTTTTTACTTTCTTCTGGAGTGAGCAAATTCTTTACGCCTTGACGGTGACGAGAGTACATCATTCTGCCATCTGCATCACAAATAGTAACTAACCGGATGTTCGGATCGATATTTATAATATCTTTATAATGTTGCTTTATTCTAAAAAGCCTAATCCTAAGCAAGCAGCTAATTATAAATCCAAATATTGCACCCCATACAAGATGAAATGTAATCGCTCTCACTACAATATTTCTAATATTCTGGTTTATATCTTCAGATAATACTGCCTGCCGCGATTCAATAGCTAACGTAATAGTAATACGATTAATTGATGGTTGGACTAACAATGCAGTTATTGGTAGAAATAATACTAACCAGATTACTATACCTGCTCCGATACCAACTAATGCACTCTTGTACGGATTGAGCATACGCACTTTTTTCCATCTAATCCCAATAGCACCAAGCACTGCTCCTATTATTGTGCCAGTTAGCAGATGGAGACCAAAAGCAGCATATGCCGCAGTGGTAACATCATTTAACCCCAAGCTTATGCCCATAATCGAATAAAATGTAGCTATTTTCAACCCTAGTAACAGTTCTATTGCTGCAATTAGTGAAGATATAGACCAAGTTGCAATAAAACCAGCAAAAGCTCCATATTTGATCCCTTTGAATGTTACGAGTAATTCATTTCTATTTTTTCTATTTCTATTTTTCATGATGGAAAGCATGTGATTATCACCTCTTCATCTTATATTAACATACTTTGCCCAATACTACGTTTCTTACTACCTTTAACAGACATGGCTTTGTTCTCTCATGTGAGATTCCACAGGCTGTCATATGCCAAACGACTTCAAGAGACAAGTAACTGATTGCAAAGCCGATGGTAGTGTATTTCACAAGGTTTAGACTTTCAATCATATTCTACATATAATGTTAAAGAATATAAGATATTCTCTACAATAACCTAACAGGTTAAAGAAAGGATCACTAGTTGCTTTATTTTTGTTAATATATATTATTTTAAATCATTAATTATTTAACAAATGTAATGAGACTATAAAAGAAAATTTCGGTCTGAAATATATTACAAAAAAAACTCTCGGCCCGTTGAACAAATGAATATAATACGTAGAATGTTGCTCTGCTCTCAGCTATAAGCGGATTTGTGCTAAGCAGATATGTTCTGACCTGTTGAGATTTTTGCCTTCTACTTTTTACTCGCCAAGACTAGTACTCTCACGATAATCATTATAATTGAGATTATCAGTATCAGACTCAATTCAAGGGTAGGTAAAAAGAATGAATGTTTAAAGAACTCGCCCAACGTAGAGCTGAGACCGCCTAACGTCATGCACTTGGATGCTCTTCGGAGCTTTTTGTACCAACTCATAGGACCAAGATTTAATAAATAACAAATATACAGATTCAATGTAAATGATGCAAGGAAGACACAGGTTTTCAGTATTGCCATCTCATTCAGGATACATCAGTCTGATTCTGATTCTGATTCTGATTCTGATGGTCGTTGTCATGACTGGAGGTAGTATAGTCAAACCAATTATGGTAAACGGACAGGCTTTAAGTTCATCTTCTTCACCTTATCCAGAACTCACCATTAATGGAATAGAATGCGATATAGTTGAACATCTCACATTCCATACTCATACTAACCTTACGATGATCGTTGATGAGAAGCAACAAAAGATTTCAGCTGGCATAGGTATCATTCCAACCAAATGTATTTACTGGCTACATACGCATGATGACAGTGGTCTTTTACATATCGAATCCCCCATAAACCAAAGTTTTACGTTAGGGCAATTCTTTAACATATGGAATAGATTCGATAGTACCAATTCCTCTGTATTAGATGGTATATTAGCCGGGAATTACACTGGTTCTGTTGATACATTTGTTAACGGTATGAATCAAGGTGATATTGATTACGCAGATATTCAGTTGAAAGATAAAGATCAGATTACCTTGCATTTTGGTAATTCTAGCACAAATTAATTTGCCATACCAACAACTAATTGTCAACCATGACATTTACTCTTTGGTTCCGTCTGTACCAAGTCGCAGCACAGGTCTCCCCCTCGATTTATATAGACCTCGCATCGACCATGACATGTAACGAAAATCTCGCCGTTGTAACGTAGTAGGACTTCCAAGTATGATATAACCAGTCTGAAGGAGTAAGCTGTAGAGGTATAATAAGTCAGAGTTTACTTTATTGGCGATAAGAACAGCTTTTGCTAATGGTACAAATTATCAATGAGCGTTATCAATAATTCAGAATCTGAGATACCTATCCCCAGTTACATTCGAACAATTTCCTGCAGTTCTACTCCGAAACACGTAGAGGATTAAACATCCTTTTAACTCACATGTATTTTTAGATTGGTATTTCCTCTTTAATCGTTTTGTGGCTCTAGTTAATTTTATCTAAATTGTCGAATCCTTCTCTTAACAAATATAGTACCATGCTATTTCTGGTAACGCGCACTTTCAATTTCGATTTAAACTTCAAACATGAGTTGATCGGTTAGCGTTTCGCAAGCGGGGTTATGTTATTGTTTGGTATGCTTCTTTCCTCAAGGGATTCCATTAACATTTGTAGATCGCTGGTCGTTGTCTATTGTGTTTGTTCTCCGAAATTGCTTTGCCTACCTATAGTACACCATACTAGCAATTGGCTCTCCTGGTTTTGTTTCTCTTTGTGTCTTTATCTTTCTGACTGTATCTTCGAAATGTTGTGAGCAAGGGGGGTAACTTTCTTTCAAACAAAACCGGCAAATCACTGAAATGTTATCTTGCCCTCTTGTACTTCTGGAGTCCTGGTTTGTTTTTCCTGTGGCTCAACCTTAATTGGGTTGCCAAAGTCAAAATTGTGTCTTCTATCCTCATGTAATGAATTACTGCATGGAATGTTATTTTCGGTAAATGCTAACCATCTTGTCGCACATAAACGACATTTGAAGTCATGCGTCTCCATTATGGTGTACCTCATTTTCATCTACTTTGTAATAGGTTACCTATGCTATAACGTTTCATTAAATCTATGTTGATAAAGTTGAATGAGATACAGTGTTAGAGGACTATCTGTATGCTAAATTGTTGTTTGTTTTCATTTTTCATCGAGTCGTCCAGCATTTGAAGGTTCCCCAATAGTCTTGACACAGGTATCGCAGTATCTTTCAATGATTGTAGAAGCTTCCACACTAAAATATGCTGTGTGCGTTGCTACATTGCCACAATTCAAACAGAATTTCATCTTTTTTTATCTTTCGGCTCAATTGTGAAGGGTTCTACAGACTGTAAGGTTTTCAATCCTTTCATGCCATATTGCCTACTATTGCTAGATTAGTAGATCTTAACACAGCAC
>JALZOS010000160.1 GCA_030913755.1 Thermoproteota archaeon
CAGATGGTTAAAAATACATACGAGGTCAAGGCCCTACCAAATTCAGTTAAATATTACTTACCAAGAGTTGAGGGATACTTAGACGTTGTACGAGAAATAGCCTCTCATTATGGTAGCATGTCCTTAATAGAATTCGATGGATACTTTGAAGGAAAATTCGAACCTATAAAGTATACACGAGTAGAGGTTCACACAAGGCGTGTAGATGAAAGAAATATTATAGAATATGCAAACGCAGTTCGTGTCAAATTACGACAAAAATCATTGGCGTTGGAATTTAACAATAAATTAATCCTTGTAAACGAAACTTAAGCAACCCCATAATGGCTATGCTAATAATGTAGAGTTAGAGCGTATGGTATTAAACGATTATCTAATCTTCGTCATTGGAATATTTGCCACATTTTTTACGTTGTGAAGTACGGTGCCTCAGATCAGGAAATCTCTTAGAACTAAGAAGACAGATGATGTCTCAAATTGGCTCATTATTCCGTTAATCGCAGGACTCATTATGGGTACTATATGGAGTTCTGAAGGAAGATATGATAATCACTGGTTATCATGCTCTGTATCCTAATGTCATTTCATGGCAGGACCTGCTACGTTCTTTGGCTTCACGCTCTCCATCCTTCTTGTCTATATCGAAAACGATTTTGCAGGTATAGCATCGAATGAGTCTAACCATGTCTAATGTTTTTCATCTTGAACTTCACATAAGTATAGTGGAGTCTCATCTGGGTCAGTGAAAAAAGCAATACGAACTGGTCTCCCTTCAACAATATTGGGGGAGAAAATTATACCTTTTGACTTGAGGTTTGACATTTCTTCGGTTAGATTATCAACAGTAAATCCAATTGACAGACTTTCTGATCTGCCTGGCTGGGGCCCATGTTCCATCTCGCGATGTAACCCTATAGTCAAACCTGGAGCTATGATCTCAGCCCACTCATTTTCATACCTATTATCTAATTTTAGACCAAGAGTCTACGTATAGATATTTCCAGCTTTTAGCATTTTAAGTAGTTCATCTATGGTCATACATATTATTTTTGGCTATTTGTACGTGCATTTATCATAACTGCCTATGTGCAATACAACAATTTGTAGTACTGCAATATTTATTGTAGTTAGCAAATATTACTTCTGGTAGAATTTGGTTGGATAAAGTCCGTCCATTCGATGGGTCCTGCTGGTTGGATATTACCTGTTTCTCTCTTTAGCAACTTTCTAAAATGTAGGGGGGTACCAAATACAAAAATATACTCTAAATTATTCTATGGTGAAATGGCAAAAGTTGGAATTTCTGTACTTTGGATATAATGTTTTTATTATTTCATTACACACAGCAAGTTGATGGATGGGAGCAAGATATGCGACTCGCGTAATACTGCTTACAAAAAAGGAAAGACATTTGAAGATTGTAAACAAGAAGCAGGAAGAAATACCCAATTACTCTCTAAAGAGATACAAGATACTGGTGAAATCTCATGGGGCCGCATCCTTGAAATTGCAAACCATGATGAACTGGTTTACAAATTAACGTTAAAGTTTCTTAGACTACAAGGATATGATATTGGTAACAATAAAACACCCAGAGTTACACAATCGAGCAAAACTGAACCTCAACAGCCATAATAATAATGCAAGCCATAACGATAATTATTGTAATTGCACTTGTATCGGCTATATTGATATCATATGCTATATCCACACTCAGAACCACGAACAAACCAGTCTCCTCACTTTATACTAGTAGCACAAGTGATTCCAAGGGCGATGCCAAACTCATCGCGCTTTATAAATCACAAACAATTCCTGAAGTCAGAGATTTCCATGATATTCTCGCAGCTAGTGTGGAGAGAACGGATGACGATAAATTAATACTTACCCTAGACCTTGCAGGAGACCCAAACAAGAATCAAAAGTATGAAACTGTGTATCTGTGGGTCATCAACTATACTGACTCGTTAACAGGTAATACTCGATTCTATACAGTCATAATACCTAACTTTCCACTAGATTCTAACTTTAAGACAAAAAATTGGAATTTAGCAATTTTTGATAATGTTGCTAATGCCTTCATTTTCCCAATATCAAAACTCCCAGCTATGCCCACAGATAAGGTTGAAGCTGTAATTGACCCTATGTTGCTAGGCAACCCCCCATCCTTTGATTACATGGCTAGTGTAATGATACGGGTGAATAGCACTTTTCTCTCCAAGCCACCAGACTACCTTATTGATTCTGCTCCTGACAGTGACACGTTCTGGTTGAAATGGTTTGCATAGTATTAGTTAGAATAAATTTGACACTCAAATTCGACCTAGCTTGTAAGTTAACAACATAGAGCAGCAGAGTTAAATCACGAGAAATACAATGAATTTCTTGTAGATAAGAGACGATATGAAAATAAAATTACTTACTGCATCCACCGCCTTGAAAGAAATTATATTAAAGAATTTAGGTGAAGCTAATCTAACTGCAGATGTTATCGACTCTAATCAGCCCCTATATCCTCAACTTAAAGACGTAGAGATACTTGTAAACAGTTCTGCAAAGGTTGATAGATCCATTATAGATGCTGCGCCAAACCTAAGAATGATACATCAGTCTGGAATAGGTATTGATAATATAGATGTAGACTATTGTACCACAAAATCTATTTACGTAGCGAATGTTCCTCTGGCTAATGCTATCTCAGTCGCAGAACATACGTTATTCCTTATGCTCTTCTTGGCCAAGAATGTAAAGAATAGCGGTACTCCGAATATATCAGTTATGAGAAGAAGATTCACCAATGCTCTAGGTTCTGATTTGCAGAGTAAAACTCTAACTATAATCGGTTTGGGAGTGACCGGAATTGAGGTAGCAAAACGAGCAAGAGCTTTTGGAATGAAAATTGTTGCGATAACTCGGCCACCTTTTTCAAGGAAAGGTGTAGACAAAACTCATTACGTAGATAATATCGCTGGTCCCGAAAACCTTCTACAGGTTCTTGTTGATGCAGATTTTGTATCGATTCACACTCCACTAAGTAATGAGACTAGAAATATGATTGGAAAAAAGGAGCTAAATTTCATGAAGAAATCTGCATATCTGATAAACGTAGCAAGAGCTCCTATAGTAGACAGAGAGGCATTATTTGATGCATTGAAAGCGAGAAGCATTGCCGGAGCTGCGTTTGATGTATTTTGGAATGAGCCTCCAACGGAGGATGAGAAGCTCTTGCAACTTGATAATTTTATACTAACATCGCATATTGCAGGTTGGACAAACGAGGCTGTGGAAGCTACAGGGAGGATAATAGCTATAAATATTGCTAGAATCTCAAGGGGAGAAGTTCCCCTTACAGTTGTGAATTCTGAATTGATACATTAGAAAAAGTTACTATCCTTCGGCTTATTAAATCAAAAGTAGGTTGTCATGCCTAACATAACATATTATATAGATTAATTATAAGAAAACTAGTAACAAATTGGCTGTATTTAAGAAAAATGAACTCTAGTTGATACGATTCACGAACTAAATCATAACTTATACCCCAGAAAACTCACATAAAACCGTCTGCGAAACTAGTAGAGCAAAAATACAAAGTTTGGTTAGCTGAACTCTGACTTCAGATGTTGCTTTATTGTTTACAATGAGAGACAAATATTCAAAATTAAGAAATAAACACAATAATACAAAGAATAAAGAAGGACTGGATCTGTCTTCGTGGCACGATATTGTTCATGAGCATAAGTATCAATGACATTATACATAGTTAGAGCAAAACCGAAAACTATTCTTTCAGGACTTCGAAAAGAATTGGAATCAGGCAAAATATCAAAACTGCGACCATTTGGAGAAACACTGCAACAGGTAGAAGAAGATTATTGTTCCCTGCCATTATCAATGGAAAGAGAAAGTGTGCTGGACAGATATTTTACCGATATTACAGTAGAGCGTGTAAAATCTGAGGAACATGGATGGGACAAGATAGAGAATAAGCCATTACTTTGGAGTCAATGATTACTTGATACCAATTTATTAGTACTGGTTTGATACCAGGTAAATCTTAGAGATGAAGGTCTGTAATAGCTTGGGATGGCTTGTGATTGTTGATAACATGAAAGGTACTTTCTGATACATATATCACATAAGATTAGATCGGTCCTTCACAATTGGTATTTCTCCCCTTCTCAGTCAATCGAATCCTATTCTCATCAATGCGACCAACAAACTCTAGCTGCGGTTCTTTTTCCATTGAATAACCCCTTACATGTGATATTACATCATCTAAGGTAAAATCACTTGTAGATCTTCTCCATATTTGTTCAATTGTAAAAGCATTAGGTCTGCCATCCTGACTAACTTCTCTGTCTTTCTTACATAATTCGCGAAAGAAATTTTGTCTTATAATACCTGCATCCCTATCAGGATCGTCTATTGCGGGTGTAAAACCCATAGTTTGTATACTAACTATCAGATTAATAAAACTGTAAGCAAGATTCATTGAGAAGATTTCTACTCAATGCCGCCTAGTATCTGGATGGTATGTCAGTATGTTATGTCTGAATTGAAAAGACTTGATTGACACAGGCAATAAATTTGATGATGTTTTGCTAGACACCTTATT
>JALZOS010000183.1 GCA_030913755.1 Thermoproteota archaeon
ACACATACGTCCGTGGATACTTGGAGCTTATGTCCAAAATTCTTTTTTATCCTTGCGACAGCACGTTGGACTACCCCTTTTGGATTCCATGCCTCTGATGCCTTAGAATTACGTACTTTCGGAATTCCAAAAAGCATAATCTTTTTTATTCCCGAATCAAAAACTTTCTGAACCTTATTATCAAGCGCGTCGATCGAAGTGGTCGTCAAATATCTTGAAGAATTGGATCGAGATTCATCTACGATTAATGGCATGATCAGATTACTTTTTCGAAGTCCAGCTTCGCACGCCATCCTTTTTAGGAATAAGTATGACGCATCAGTTTCTTTCAACTGTATTTTGATTAAGTTATTTCATATGAATACCTTATGTATCACAGGCGATCCATAGAATGTTAAATTCGAACCGAGTGGATTGTGGGTATTAACGCCTTATTAGCGAATTTACGCAAAGAAAACATCCACTAATCGGATTCCAATCACCACACATACACACTTGCCTGAAGGAATGATAATAGATCATTTATTAGCATAGCACAGCATGTCAAAACAAGACGTTTTCTAAGTCTTACTGTTGGCTGACTTTGAATTCAATTCAAAAATAAGACCTAGAAGAATGATTAAAAAGGAATTAATATAAAGTACAAGATCACCCAATGCAAACTGTCAGTATAGGAATACCTTCGTTCAACGAAGTAAATAACATCGAATCACTGCTATACAGTATCTTATTAGGTGATAATAGCGGTTTTAAAATTTTAGAAATAATAATTTCTGATGATTCAACTGACGCCACGCCGACTATAATAGAGAATTTCTCGAAGTTGAATAAGAAATACAAAATACGATTGCTTCACCATAATTCAAGAAGAGGAGCTGCCAATGCATGGAATGAAATAATATCAAATGCTAGTGGTAACGTTATTGTCTTCTACGATGCTGACGTAATTCCTGAAAGCAATTGTACAAAGGAGCTTATTTCTCGTATAAGTAACAATGTAGGAATCTGCGCATCAAATCCAAAACCAATTGCAGGAAATGGGATGGCCACTAATGGATCTATATTTACGAGCAAATGGCTAGAGTCCGTGAGAGTTAGACAACTATCTCAATACACCGTTATGGGTAGGGGACTAGCACTTCAAAGCACCGTGGCGAAGGAGGTCAAAATTCCACGAGATATCATTGCAATTGATTTGTATTTGCAAAATGTTGTAATCAATCTAGGTTATGAAGTGGTCTATAATCCAAATGCAGTTGTACTCTTTAGGCCAGCTAATACTTTGGAAGACTTTGCTTCTCAAGTCCTAAGAGCGAGTAACGGCCACAAGCAAATAACGTCGATCTATGGGAAAACCGAACATCGTCTGGATTATAAGATAGCTCTTTTTGAAGGTCTTCGAAACGCGGTAAAGGATCCCATTGGAGCAGTTTCAGTCTTCTTATGTTGTCTTATGATCCCTTATTACAAGTGGAGGATTAGGGATCTGAATTCTCCTCTATGGCATACAGCTATAAGTACGAAGAATATTTGACCTGTAGAAATAGACGCCTTTCGGTGTTCCGTATAATCGAAGACAAGAGGCGATTATCAATTTGACAATTTTGACCTTGTACGGCTACTAATAATATAAATAATGCGGCACAAATAGGATTTTGGGGTGGAGGGTATTTGAATGAATGTTAGCGGTTATGTTTGCTCTCCCCATAACAAGAATAACGAGTCAGTCGTAGAAACATGGAAAAAATCCGACAACATTGAAAGTATGTATTTTGTTACTGCGACATTTCCACCTGATTCTCTACCGTATTTTCCTAACCACGCAAATCATTATGTACTTGCTAAGTATATGCAAGCGTCACCTTTATTGTCAGGCGTTTCAAATCATCTCCGCGATAAACTATCGTTCTTCTTTAATTTTAAGTCGGGACTCTTCGAAAGATACCATGAAAGATTGAGTTATGTATCGGTGTATTTTACCAAGTATTCTTGTGCAGATTCTGAAGTTAGTGAGATAGCCAACACACTTGCAAGGAGAGACCGGGTGAAGACGGCACGGGTAGGCGATCTTCAATTTGTGAATGGAGAATATCTACGATTTACATTTCCCTATTCTAAGAACATCATTGTGTTGGAAGTTGAAGGTGATAAAACACACCAAAGTGATCAGAGGTATTGCGAAAAAACTCGAATGGATGTTGCAAGAAAGGGGATCTCACTTAACAATCTTGTGAGCTTTTCAGTCCTTAACAGATTAAAGTAGCCTCTGGAATAGTAGAAACAGAACCGTTAAATATGAAGCGTAATCCTAGAGATTCGATCTAGATTGAGCAAACCGATGGATTTGGGTAGTTTGAAAGTCGGTTCGTATATTATTATAGACAACGAAGCATGTCGCATAGTTTCGTATGATCATAGCAAACCAGGGAAACATGGTTCTGCTAAGGCAAGGGTTTCTGCTATATCGGTATTTGATGGCTCGAAACACAACATGGTCGCACCAGTATCAGCAAATGTAGAAGTTCCCCTTATCAATAAGAGAAGCGGTCAGATAATATCTATTTCTGGTAACACCCTTCAGATTATGGATCTCGAGACTTTCGAGATGTTCGAAACATCTTCGATGGAGGAAGAAATTAGAGAAAAGATAACACAAGGGACAGAAGTAGAATATTGGAAAGTGCTTGAGAGAGTAAAGATAGTAAGAGTTAAAGGTTAATCGATAGATGTCAGTAAAACATATAAAAATCCATTTAGATAAAAGGAACATGGAAGACTCAAAAAGAACTCTTCACGTTTGCTTTGACCCTGAACAGATCAAATTACTAGAGAAATTTGGAAAATCCAAAGGGATGTTGACTTTAAGCCAGACCATAGAATATGTCATAGAGAAGGAATGATTTCAAAGTGTATCTAGAATACAGTCGAAACTAAGTATTATTTTATTCAAAAGTTATAAAACATTGCACTTCATACGACAATTATGGATCAAATAATAGAACAGTACACATATTGATTCATAGGAATTGCCTTCTTGTGTAATTTGAATTCATTAGATTAAATAGCTGCATCTCCCCTTTCCCCAGATCCAATATCCACCGCGTCATCAATTTCAGATATGAAGATCTTTCCTTCCCCAGCAAGACCCGTACTAGTACTCTCCAAAATCTTACCAACAACATTATCTACAATTGGATCAAGGACTACAATCGATATTGTAACATTGACGTTAAATTCCGGCCTAAATACCGAAGTTCCTCTTCCACCATGGATTACGGGAGTTGGTATTTCGCCTCTTCCTTTTGACTCATAGTATGTGAGACCTCCGAGATCTAATTCTCTCAAGGCGGAGAAAGCACTTTGCATCCTAGCATGGGGTATAACAGCTTCCACTTTTTTCATTGTTACGCAATATTATCCCCCTAAGCTTTTATTAAAATTTTGTGTAACAAAAATCAGGAAATCAATAATGAGTCATGGATCTTTGTCTTCTGATCGTTATTATGCCTAAAGCGATGAAAGCACCTCCAATCGCGAGGATCAAAAAATCTGCAGGTATAAGAATAGCCCATACATCGTTGACGCTGCCTGCGTAAAGGAACAATAGTGAAAGGAAGACGAAAGCGATTCCTGTAATTGTTTCGCCGTTAATTCTTTCCAACCCAAAATTTTTCCTTATAACAGTTATAAAAATGATTTCACTGCCGATTCGGTACAACGAAGATGAGAATTACATTCAGTCTTTAATCAAGCCCTGTCTTGACGTTTTTTCCATGCAAAAAGCATGAAAACAAATGGTATTGTCATAACCGTCGTGGCGATAAATATCGGTTGAAGTTGGCTCATATCAACAGGAATTCCTGCCGCAAGAAAGTAAGGAAAAGGATAGAGTCCAGAGACAAAGAACCATAGAGAAATAAAGAGTGCTATAAAGTGAAGATTTTGTCTAAAGAAACTTCGACGTACTTTCCGTATCGAAGTACAACGTACACACCGAGTTCCTTCCTTATTCACACAAGATGAACAGACATATCTAGAGCACAAAGTACAAGAACGATTACCAAATCTTGAGCCACAAATTTGACAATCTGGCAATTAAGCTAAAGTGGAATAAATGGACAAATAATAATGTTCAACGAAGAAGCCAATGACCTACTTAGGATAAATTTGAAGATCAATACATTCTTCAAAATAATTGCTCTCCACAATATACAACACCCCGATCGAACAT
>JALZOS010000187.1 GCA_030913755.1 Thermoproteota archaeon
TCGATGTTGAGTGGGACATTAAGGTTTCCGGGTTCATGAGACTATTTTCCGGCATGGTAAAAAAACATATATCGGAAGGCACAGAAGCAGCATTAGATAGAATATCAAGGGCTGTGTGATACTTCGAAGAGGAGAGTCATAATGAAATGCCTTTGCAATTGTGATAAGTTATGTTAAGATAACGTTATGTATTTAGAACTTATAATTGAAAGCTATTATCAAAGACATTGAATGATTTTGACCTTGATGTTACTCTTGGGATAAATTGTTCATTAATATTTAATCATACTGTGGAATGAGAATTCTGAAAGTGAATGTTCTATACCTGAGAAAGTATCAGCAAATGTTCTTATCATGTTAAATGTTCAATTTTTAACGACTATGGATGAGAAAATATATAATACTATAATATATTACGTGTAGATGAATACGTCGTTTTTATAATCCTTTTCAAACGATATTAACCTGTCGTGTGATACTTGCTCACGAGATGTTCCTTGCATCTGGGAAGAGGTATTTCGCTCAGCCAACAAGACATTTCATATCTGGATATTAAGTGTGTCCATTGAAACATCTACTTAAAGATAACTTTAGTAATTTCATATTATTTTTATATCGTTACTCACGACCTGATAGGTACCACTCCAGTGGAATTTTAGCCAGAAATTCCAAACCTTATATTAAATCTCAATTACTATATTAAATCTCAATTGCTATTACACTAATTCCAATATTTAAGCCTCTTTCTTCGCTCGTGTCCGATAAATATTTTTGTCGTCAAAAAGCCACCAAGAAAACCACCAATGTGTGCAATAAAGGCAATATTTAATGCTGTGAATGATCCTATTGAAGCGAAAATGATCTGAAAAATCAACCAAAAATACGCTCGGATGTTTCCAGCCGCTGATGCGATTCCAAGAACTCCTGAAATTGCTCCAGATGCACCAACGAGTAGTGTACTTCCATTTCCCATTAAGTACGTGGCGATAAGTGCATGCAATAAAGCTCCTGCCACTCCAGATATCAAATAAATTATGATAAATCTGATGGGACCTACGGAACGCTCAGCGTATGGACCAATGTACCCGAGAGCGATCATGTTGAACGCAAGGTGAGCTATGTTAGCATGCAAAAACATAGATGTTACCAATCTATGGAGTTGGTCCGAATGATTGAATTCAGCGTTAGGATCGTTATTTCCATTGGAATCAGATGTGACAAATAAAGAACTTGAAATGAATCCATACTCAAATATAATCGTATTCTGTTGACCAGATATTATTCCGTATGAGAAGATCATTACGTTTGTAATGATGAGGAGCATGGTAACTACAGGTAGTTGTTCGAACAATATATGTAGATAGTATTTTGCCCTGTCTCTAATAATTGTTTAAATCATGTCTAGGTAGCTATTAAGAGCAAAAATAAAAAATCGGCCAAACAAAGATTGTCACAATGCTAACATAGAATATTCATAAAAATGATTATGTCTAACAGTGCAACTATTTTAAAAGGATTTGTATTATTGTCTTATTCCAGACATAAACCAATCGGGCAGAAAGTTCCTGTTTTTTCTTACGAAGTATCCAAATGCAGCATCGAGTATGTATGTCTTGGCCCAATCGTCTTTGGATCTTATTGAGCGACCATAGGCCTGTATAAGCCTTAAAGCAGTCTGCAAATAATACCATTCTTCGTTGTTATCTCTCTTTGCGGATGTCCACCTATCGGCTGTGTTGGGATAAGGCACCTTTGTAATGACCTGAAACCGTGAAAGGTTGTCCTTCAAATCAAGCCCAGTATGCAGAGATGGAGAAATAAGAACCGTAGGCTTTTGAGTTTCTATATGCTCTTTTATAACCTCGTCTCTTTCCACTTCTGGATCTGTAACAATAAGTCTTCTAGCATTCTGATTTGATAAATTCTCCTTAATGAAATAAAGCTGATCATACGATGTTGTATGGATTATTCCCTTATCATTACAGTGGGTGTGCATAATATTGTCAATCGCTCTAGAGACCTTAATCTTCACATCAGACCTCTGCAGATTAGTAAAGTTAAGATACGCTACATTAAGAGGAAAAATAGGGCGATTCTCTGGGGGAAAATCTGAATCAGCACTAATGAATTTTACGCCGTCAGTTGACTTGAAACCAATATTCTTGGAGAATATGGCATCGTTCAATATGGTTGCGCTCATGATAAGAGTTTTTTTACATTTTTCGAAAACCGATCTGCAGTAAGATGAAGTATCCAGTGGCTTCAACTCCACTCTGGTCACCTCATATTTTTCCTTATGCACATCAGAAATTATCCAATTCTTTGGCTGGCCAAGAATATTATTAATGGTTCTGGTCAGCCTTTCAATATCCTGTAGTACCTCAACTAGGAGTTCTTCCCCGATTTCTCTTTTGATATTCTCTTTGACTATTTGTCCTCTTATGATCTCATCATCGCTGTCAAATAATTGTGAAGCAGAAATGATCTTTTTCTGACTTGCTCGCTTAGGAGAGGTATGATAACCGTATCTGGTATTTCGTTCCTCTGACAAGGATTTTATTAGTGCGTTCTCTCCTATCAAAGACAACATTTTCTTCTCCAATTCAATAAGAAATTCTATCCAACCGTCAATGTCGTAACCATAATCAATAATTTCAAAATCTTCAAGATATCTTTTCCACCTTTTCTTAGATATGGACAGCCCCCTGAATTTTACAATCTCCGTCTCCAACAAATGTGCCTCATCCAATATTAAAACCTCTCTGGCTGGCAAAAGGTTTCTGCTTGGAAGTAAAGATAAGAAAATTGAATAATTGAAAATTGAATGACTTGCCACCATTGCCTTACTGAGCTGATCAAAATATTCACAGGGTGACCATTGACCTGCACCAAGTCCAAGATTTTTTATGTGCAGCCATTGTGAATACTGTCTCTTGAAATATTCTTGTTTCTCATAACCGAGTAAGACTTTCTCGTCTATTTTACCAGCGTTGAGAACTATATAATCATTAA
>JALZOS010000210.1 GCA_030913755.1 Thermoproteota archaeon
ACACAGCACAAGCCAAACGACAGGAGACAAGCACAGGGACAGGAGACAAGCACAAGACACCAAACAAAAAAAGAAAAGGAGCGGAACGGAACAAAGCATAGATGGAGTACTGTAGTGCATTTACTAATACGTGGTATCGTCTCCTGAAAACCGATGAACCGACCTGACGGCATAGGGGTCTGAGACTCCTTTTTCTAACCGAACTAATTTTTTAGACACCGAGTTTGGTAGAATGATGTTCTATTCCTGCTTTGTTTGATACTAATTTACATCAATCGCACTATGACGAGGACATATTCTACAAGAGTGTCCAATAGCTGAGATTGACCGTTGCTATTATCAACTAACTATCAAGTAGTCAGCGGAAGTGAATTTATATCGTAGATGATATGACGGGTAGTCCATTCAGTTGGGAAAATAGAGGAGATTCAGACAAACCATCAATTCCAACTACGTCTATCACATCTAATGACTACATTGACTATTCATACGCAAAATACTTGGGAGGTCATCCAATTCACATTGAGGATACGACTATAATGACAGATTAGAAATAGTAAATCCTGAATTAGTCATACCTTATTCTGCGATCTCAAATATACAAAATATGGACAAGGACAAAATTTCAGCAATAGGCCAAGAGGCCCAGATGTGACCTTATAATTATAGACGTGTTTATATTTGTGAACAATCATTAGGATTGCAATGAATCAATATGTTCCAGGGATTATAGGATTGGGATTGATAGTGACCTCAGTTGTAGTCTTGTGGTCATTCATCAACGATATCATTGTACTGCATTAAGGGGGGAAATCCTTCCCAAGAAGTGGGGCTAGATGTAAACATGCTCCGTCATAAACACATCAAATAACCAACAATCGAGTGTTGTTTATCTGGAGGGTTATTTGCAGCACCTGGCGAAATGCCTTCCTGCTATCATATTACTATTTAAAGAATCTGACTTTCTTTGTGGTTATGTGACCATTGATGACCATGACATCCAATATCGCATTTCGAGAGGAAATGGACAGGAGTACGGAACAGCAGACTGGTTGATGAAAAATTGAAAGAAATTTTTAAGGACTAACGGCTTATAATCTTCCTTAGTCCTTTAGCTTCCTTCCTCCCGAGTCTTGCAGTGATGATGTTTCTTCCAGTATAGGTCCATGGTTTCATTGCATTTTGAACATCTCCATACACGCTCCTTACCATCATTGTTGGTATGTAATATGTCGTCATCGCCGTACATGCCGACATCACTCTCCAATTGCGCACGATTTAGATCATTATTTGATGACGGCATTTGTGAAGATACCTTTTTGCCGCCATCAATGCTTAGATAACTGTCAGTCTATTACTTCAGCTAAATTACGTAACATCCTTATCTTACCGTACCTTAATTTCATTATGCCTAATATTGGGGAACGTTGGGATAAAGTTGAAAGCACTGAAAAAGAAGTGAAGGTACTAAGAGATGATATTAAGAAAAGTGACAGGAATAGTAGAATTGCAATTTATCATTGATTGTCGCTGTAATTGGTGTGTTTCCAATACTAGCAGAATTGTTCAAATAGTTAATTGCAAAAAAATTTAATACTTTGGGTCATTATTATCTGTAAATCAGACGTCTTATTTCCGTTGGACCTTGTAGCATTCGTTCTCTAAAATCCTTCTTAGTTTTGAAATCTCATAATAAGGGCTACATTGTCAAGAATTACTAGTGGAATTTAGCATTACTCTAGCTTTATACGAATTGGCGTAAACTTTCGGTGCTAAGATAGAATTTCTCAAACATTTTTATTCTAGGCTAGTTCGTAAATTTTAACATAGAATGTCTTCAAAATTGGAAGCTATATTAGTGGGAGTTCTTTTGTTATCAATATACTTTGTATATCAAACAACAAATGTTGGACTGGGGTTCGCACAGACTGATAAAGATATCTCTATTACAGTTGGTAGTTCAAGTTTTGCTCCTTTAACAACTGTCCACGGAAACCAGGTAAGAGTAACAGTAATGTATCAAGTTAACGATGAATCTTTTGAAAATGAAAAAATAAACGGAATTATGGAACTCTATTCTTCTAACGGTACCTTGATTCATTCCTCTTCATTCCCTGAAGGCTTTGTAG
>JALZOS010000402.1 GCA_030913755.1 Thermoproteota archaeon
ACCAAAATGGAGGAACCCTTGTTAATACGAAAATTATACATAGTAAGTCATCATCACCTGCCAGTTTTAAATTATCAACCATCGAAGTTCGATGATAGGCAAGAACAGTTTACAGAACTAACGGGACAGTAGCTGGAGCTGGCCACACTACGTAACATGAACCAACATGAGAAGCCCATCAAATTACCATTAAATTAGTGTCAGCTTGAGGTCCAGCTTGGGGTCGCGGCTTTCAGACGGGGAGGGGAAAAGACTTCGTAGCCACGACAATTTTTCGAAAAACCTATCCAACGCTGCCATCCAATTGAAGATGTAAGGGTCAGGCTGCATCAATATCACATCAATTACTACATACAAAATTATCGGCGTACGCTGAAATCCTAACCGGATGAAAAAATGACCAAAATGACCATGATCTTGGTGACATGAATCCAAATACTAAATGGTAGAGAATAATATATTAAATTTATTGGAAAATCAGGTTAATAATTCCTGGATTTTGGGATTTAACTAACCTATTACTTATCATTTATCAGATCGCCCCATTATTATGTGATATTAATGAGGTGTAATTTTAATGCCACTCGAATACTCACTTAACAACAAACCAACTTTTAATCAGGTAACTGGCGGTCCTGGCGAAGCAGTTAACATGATATTTCAAACTATCTCTTTACGCGCAATTACCATCATAATAGAGTCATTTAATGGGAGTTTTAGCGGCCAGACCTATAACATCTGGGTATCAAATAATAAAATCGAGTGGAGCAAGATTCATGAATTGGGGCTGGGGCTGGGAAATCAAATCACAAATTCTTTTTCATATAACAGTACGATGAATGGACCATTATTTTTCAAATATGTCAAAGTCAAAGTCAGTGTGCCAGTTCTTGGTGCTAACATAGCTGCAAGGGTAACGTGTTCTGGTAGGTAATTTATGGGATGAAGAAATTATATGGATTTAGATTAGTTGTAATCAAAATATTACATTGCATTTAATTATCCCTTAATTTCAATAATTTTTCCAGATAACTTTTAATAATTCTCAGACAAATCTCATGTAAAATGAAAGTCATTACATTGATGGCAATCCTAATTGGCGGAATATTAAGTGGTGTGGCTTCGAATGCATTTGCTCTCACACTCCCAGCTTTCCCTCCCCACCCTTCGTCGTTGGCTGCGGCTGAAAAAATTAGGCAGCTTGCTCAGGATATTAGTAGTAATCCAAACATACCGGACACACCTAAAAGTGATATTGTAGGAAAATTGAATGGTAAGGCACTTCAGTTAGAAACTGGTGTAGGATGTTCCTTCCTAGATCCACGTGGATGTTAAGGAAGAAAATTGTCAATTACTGTCATTAGTAATGAGTCCGAGAAAATAATCGCCGCAGGTAGTTGGCGACTCCGTGACATGGCAGTTGGATTGCCTACTGGACGTTCACAGAACATAAACGTTCAGTTGGCACGCAACGTAACTAAGCCGGGCTTTACATTTAGCTTGTCAACATCAACCATGGGAATAACTTTTTGACACGATTATTATTGTTTCGTACTTGCGTCGATAAAGCTAATTGCTCCTATCTGTTTTAGCATATCTAAAGAATCCACCACATCCCAGTGTTCAACGATCTTGCCATTTTCATACTAGTTATTTCTCGTATCGGTTTTTACTTGCCGGTTGAATTTGGAAGCCACCCTTTATGACTCAAAGGGATTGGGCAAAGAAAAACAGATGGTAAGGGGTGGTAGAGGTACAATAGAATCACAAGCAACATATTCCACCAGATGCACCATAGTAACTATAGTGAATTCAAACCAGCTTGACGATACTGTAAAATCAATAAAGAACGCCGTCGAAGGCAGAGGAGGAGTCCTAGCAGTATCTCCAGTAGAGGAATTCCTTCACCTATAAAATCTAGGGAATTACCAAAGCAATCCAGTTATTTTATTTTAGATGAGGTTCTAATTTGCGAACTCCATCAAGTACCTTAGTGTGGTCAGCATCCACCTCAGTAGATATGTAGAGGAGATGATTTTCCCCCAGTGGCATTGTAATTCTCTTTACCTTTTCATATTCAGCCAGAACATATTTTCCCTTACCAATCTTGTTGGCAAGTTGGCTACGTGTTTTCCATGCATTGACAGCCATGTCTAGCGATTTTTTGGACTCTTCAGGACTGAGCAAATTGGTAACACCAGGCCTATGCTCAGAGAATAGTATCTTCCCATCCGAATCACAGATGGTGACCATTCTAACTTTTGGTTCAAGATTCATAATATCTGAATGTAATTTTTTATAATCCATTGTGGCTTCTATGATTTTGAATCTTATAAGGCTTACTTCTCGTATTGCAGCAGCACTTCGATCCAATCCTTCACGTTGTAGTCGGTGAAATAAATTAGCACTTAAGAATAAGAAGAGTCATGTTACAATGCCAGCATACAACCTGGAGGTTTTGTATTCGTGATAAGGTAATATTTAAGGAACTCTGTAGGCACTAAAATAATAATAAGCATGGCACTAGGTTCTGTTTGTCTATTTACTTTTTGTAAATAACCAGAACACAAGATTTTACAAATCTCTATTTCGTATAAATTCCCTTAAAGCTTGTGCTTCATCTCTGTACGCCCGAATTTTATGAATTTGGCCATCAGGGCATTTCACCTCGACTGTCACTATGTTTGTTTCTGCATCAGATGCAAAAACACCAGGATATACCTTTTCTATTTTACACTTGGTAGAAAGTAATTTTTCTAGTTTGGAAATAGATTCAAATTCCATTATACTTATCAGTACTCTCTCAAGTTAATCTTATTTGTTTGTTGAAACTAGCTGTTGCTATGTTATTTTGCTATTTGTTGAATTTACGGTAAAAGTGCTATGATGTTGTTGCACGCCTTGCATTTGTATTCCCCTCTTTAATAAGAATGACAACTTCCTGTAATTCCTCATTAGGATTTTCATAACTGAGTAGTGGAGAGCCAGGATATTCTTTTCCACATCTATCGCAATAATATCTTGAAAATCTGGCTTCACTTAATCTTCCAAAATTGGCTAGGATCCCGTTCGCCATAGTTCGAATTGATTTGCATTTACTCACTTCTACCATCTAGAAAAACTACGTTATAACAGGACAACGCCACGATGATTCTTCCTTAGTCTTCCCCAGTGTCCATGACTATTTGCGTGCCATGCTCCAGTTTTAATTTCCCAGCCTTGAATCAGGTTTATTTGTCCGATGATACATTACTCCTGGTTCCATCAATGAATTTCAGAAAGAATTCCTATCCGCTCCAATTCAAGCCTTTACACAAAGAACATTTGTCATATTGGAAACGCATTCTACACACATCTAGTTTACACTCGTAGAGTACTCCACATATTGTACATTGATGTCGGCATGAATTGTACATGTCCTGGGTCAAGGTGTTAATTTGATTGAGGCATCATTAGATTTCAAACTACATAGGAATTTTAATAAAAAATTCTAATAATGAAGCTCTTAAATTTCTTATTTCCCCAATCCTAGCAAAAAATTCATGAATTCCTAGGCGAGTACAATTATTTGTATTATACGCCGAGTAGGATAAAGCGGATGAATCTTATCTCATTTATCCAGCTATGGATTTTCAATTCTATTTCTGTTCTTTATAAAGTAATGTTGTTTCCATGCAATTCCCTTAGTATCGACATTCCTCTCAATTGCATCACGTATCCTGTCTCTATAATCTCACTATCACCTTTTGTCCCTATTGAGATATTAATAATCCAAAGCCCAAAGAAAAAGCGAACTGTCTAAGGCCCGATATTTGAAATCCAGTTGTGGCGGATTGTGGTTCGTAATCTGGGCTTGTTACTTGTGCCTCTATCGTAAGCTCACCGCATCACTTTTTCACCTATGCTCCAAGAATATACAAATTGTCCATTGGAAGCAGTAGTATCACTAAAGTCCTTTAGGTAATTGCCTCGAGGATACAACAACTTACCTGCTATAGCTGCACCTGCAATCTTTTCATTCGAAGCCGCGTGAGACCGTTATAGTGATATTTTGGTCACCCTCTTGATACAGGATTCGTCCCAATATCAATCATAACTGACATGGTTTTGTTTATTGGTTCAGACTAGGGTGGCGATAAGTTAGCAGCTTCGGACTCATTAGACGGATTGAGGACAGAAGGAGCAAGAGTAGGAAGAGAAATATTCGTATTAGCTTGACTTGTTTGAACTCCCATAGCATCTACGCTGTACCATCTCAAAGATGTTGGTGAGCAGAATAATTTGGCTGTTATCCTGTTTGTGCCCTCTTTAATTTCCGTATAATTTGAGCTTAAAGTAAAGTTCCATTGTGAATAATCTTTAGCTCCACCGGCTCCCGTTGCAGACGCAGCATGATACGGTTTCACATAGTTGACTATAACTGAGACAGCACAATCTTTGGAGGTATCATCAGAAGATTCGCCTGAAACCGAGAGCTCCTTACCTACAGGAATTTGTTGGTCCACTACAGGAGTGACTATTTTAACCCATTCATCTGTAGCTGATTGCGATGTCAAATTCTCCGTAACTTGACCATATACGATATTGTTTGATGTCATTAGGAATATAACTACCACGAAACTCGCTCCTATGGGCCATAAAACATTCGCGTTCATATCAAACTCGTCACACCAGTATCCTCCCGATAGCCTATTAATTTTATGCATTGATTAATTTTAACCTATTAATCTTTTAATATTTAGTGTTCTTGCTTGTATATGAGCATCAAAACAGAGTATTTTTGGCTGACA
>JALZOS010000235.1 GCA_030913755.1 Thermoproteota archaeon
CGTACGATCCCTAATCAGTCATGGCATGATCAAGGTCTTGGCTTGTTGTTTTAATAGAAATTTTATTTCAAGTCAATTCGGATAATAAAAGTAAAACCAAAAGTACGAAAGTGATATTTCAGGTTCCGCTAAGTTAATGTACAAGTCCTCTCAAATTAAAGTACGTTAAAGCTTAAAGTTGGCCGCCTGAAAATTCTAAAGATCTCTATATTAGTTGGGATAGTAGCTTTTGTAGCATTTCTTACTATCACCTATTTCAATATCACCACCTCTTTCAATGACCTGTACTTTGGAAGAGCAGGTGAACACTGCGGGGAGCTCGAATGGAGTGCCGAGTGTGAATTATCCCCTACTGCTCACATACTGTATGGAGATGCGATAATAGGAGGTGCGATAGCACTATTCTTGTCCTGGGTCTTCCACTATTTGGCAAAGAAAAATCAAGTGAAAATAGAGGCAATAATAAGGTCTGAACAAGACATGAGAGACAGGCGGAAAGATTATGCCGTAAGCCATATGAAAAACCTTTTATCATTACTTTTTTTTAATATGAATTTGATCAAAGGTTCATTAACTCACTACAATATGGCGGTAAACGTATCAGATGAAAATAGAAAGTTATGGTTACGGTCCACATATTTATCCAGAGTGAGAGCAGATGAAGCAAAGCTGGGACGAATTCTGATCTCTATTAGGAACATTTTGGTGGCAGTTAACGACGTTCTTGAACCAGAAGTGGTGAATCGTATAGAAGGAGTTTGTAACTTTATTGGCGAATTGACCAGTGAGGAGAATCAAGATGGTACGCTGGTATTCCCAAAAATGAACGTATCGAAAATCAAGGTAGGATATTTGTTAGAAGTGCTTAAAACTTACTCGGTTACGACACGTTCATTCCAAGATCTCGAAGAATTATATCAACGTTCAGCGTTCATATCTAGAGAACATATCGATCAGGTGGCGCAGCATTAATGGGATCCACTGACGCTCGAAACCAGGCTCCGGGAGCCCGTGACTATAGAAAGGCATTCGGTCAATTTTCATCGAATAAAACTCAGAGACCTAACACATTGAAGCCTGTTGAGATTGTGCTAGATGCACAAGAGGACGTTGCAGGAGGAGTGCATACCATAGATTTCGACAAAGGTGATATTATAACTAGACAATCTGGGATGTATCTTTTAATTGCAGGTCCCCAGATTGGTAAGGTTAGGGGTACTACACCTCGCTGGATCGACTTTTGGGTAAGAGTTAACAACATAGACGTACCAAATTCCAACGTAAGAGCGGTAATTATGGATCCCCAAGAAAAAACTGTCGTCCCGTTGAACACTGTATTACCTATCAATAGGGGTGACACATTGAACATTATGATGGCTGCGGAAACAATAGACGAAGGCATGGGAGTGGAAGCAATAGAGCCCGATGGGGAACCTACGATTCCAAGCATAATTGTAACATTAGTACAGTTGGATTAAACTCTACTTAATGATGATTTGAAATGGCTTTGGAGCGGTTTCTAAGATCAAATCCGAAATCTTTCAACAAGTATCCCTGGAACTAATCACCCTAGCAAGTCGCCTGGGCCTTTTAAGTAATACCAAATAATTGAAGAATTTCTATAAATTGGTCGATACTAAGATAACGTATTTACATATTTAGAGAATTTTTGAGCCAATGAAGTTCAAGTCCTATGGACTCCCCAAGTACAGCCCAAGGGTTCGAATCCCACTCCCAGCGCTATAAACGGGGATTCCATCAGTAAGCTTAATAGCTGAATTCGCATATTTCAGACCACGCTGATGGAGTCTTCACAAATGTCATTACAATCGCAGGAAGTATCAAAGTCAGAAGCTGAGGAAACAATCGAAGAGTTAGATGACAGAATTGATTCTATAACCCAGATGATGTTCTGTAATAAATAAAATTACTTAACTCAACATAATTTCATTCATGAGTATAACCGCGTAACTGTCACACATCAAGCCAATTTCTACCGTAGTGAGGATAATTCTCATTAAGAATTCTTCTACCTTAGCTATTAAGGTAGTCTTAGTAAAATACTATCCATCCAAATATCAATCACTCTACAACCTTCATTTTACTTATATCGAAAGGTTTTGATTGCTGATAAAAATATTCAAATAGATCGGAACACCATTCGCAGAATTCCGGATCTTCACTTACAAATAGAGTCGTCATGTCTACTTCTCCATCTGTATCAGGGAACATTATTCCCGCCTCCTTTTTGTCGGCAATATAGAGTGCAACCCTTACTTCTTCCAACATTCTAGATTTGAAAATTCCTTCCGACCCATTCTTTTCCCTAATTACCATATGTTATTTTTACTCGAGAATTGATTGGAATGGAACGAATAATCCCGATATGCCCTCTCTCCTCTCCTCTCCCTCTCTTTCGGTAGTTCTTCCATTTAATAGTATAAAATAGACTAGAATTAAGCTCATGTCAAACTTTAAAACGGTAGATGTAGAGAAATCTATCTCCATCCAACACGAACGATTTACAAGATTCAAAACAGCTTATGATTACCTTAACAAAATTACATTTACGATTAATGGAATGAATACAGATCTACTCGTTGGTGATATTGTAAGCATTATGGGTATTTCAAGAGTCACAAATCTGATACTTACAAGAATATGCGTTTCTTCTTTACTTCCAAAAAGGCATGGGGGATTGTGCAAAAGAAACTTGAATTCAAACGTGTTTATCCTTGATGCGGGTAACAGCACAGATGTATATCAATTCGTAGATTTTATGAAGCAGTATGGGTTGGATATCAAAAAGACATTACAAAAAATAATAGTTTCAAGGGTATTTACTATCTATCAGCTTACACATCTATTAGTATATGAATTATCCAAAATCATCCATAAATACAATATCAATTTAGTAGTAATTCCAGATCTACTGAAAATGTTTATTCAAGATCCACAGCTACATATGAAAGAAGCAGAATCTCTAATAAGGGAAATTGCAGGTGCCTTAAGAAAGATATCAATCATGAATAATAATAATAATTATAATGTCCTCTTGTTAGCTTCACTTCCATCGAACAATGAATTATCTTCTCCTATTCTTGATGTAGCGCATACAATATTCTTTTCGTCCTTTAACAAGGAGATTGAGATTACTGAAAATAAAACAAATGATCGACTAAAATTGAGGATGTGTGAAAGATCTGATGATGATATTCATGATATTACTATTAAAAAACAATACTCTCTAAGTATGGAGGATCTTCTAACAATTACAGGTAGGCAGGTAGGTAAATAGGCAGGTAGGCAGGTGACCTATATGGGTAGAACTATACCATCATTTAGAATCGCTGCCATGATGGAACAGTCGAAGTGGAGATCATTTCGTTACAATCTTGATAAAAAGGATAGGAAAATATTCGATGAAATGTTTTCAATTTCACGTCTTTATAATAGTGCTTGCTCAAATTGCGCTAGACCAATAGTAATACAGTGTATCTTGATGTCAATTATATTTCATCATTATAAGCAGTTAATAGGATCAAGTAAAGATAACTATATTACAAAAAACAGAAAATATCAAACTAAACTCGATGAACTAATCAATTTAAATTAGATTGGAGATTATAATGGTATTATTTCCTAATGATTTTATTGATATTTTAGCACAAGAAATAGAATCATGGAAGGGTTTTGCTGATACTCTGCGTGGAGATGACAGGAGGTTATTTTTACAAATGCTTGAACAATGTTACCGATATGAAAGAGCAATTAATTCAAAAGGAGAATACTACTCTGCTGAATCCTTGTTGATGGCTTTAGTTTTTCTGCAACATAAGATAATTAATATATTAATTAATAACAAGAACTCATTTAGGGAATAATCTGAGATAATTTGTCATTTTTCATCAAGACATGACTCTTGGATGGATTTTCGATGCATATCCGTTAGGAGATAAGATGATCTTTTGGATAAAACAGAAAGATGGCAAGATGGCAAGACTAGAGGATAAGTGGACTCATTCAATTTATGTTGCATCAGATGATAAATCGTTGCTTAAATCCATTTTAAATAAAGATAAAATCTTATCCCTTGTTGAAGACTTTGAATTTATCTCAAAATACGAAAAATTAACAGATGATAATCAATCTCAAGTTTTGCAATTAAAACTAAAAGATTCCAGTAAAGCAATGACTTTGGCCTTAGAAGTAGAAAAAATGTCGGGATTTGGACAACTCAGAGTCTATAATGTAGATGTCCTGCCGGCTCAATCATATTTCTATGAACATGATATATTTCCACTCGCTTATTGTCAAACTGATACTTCTAATTTAAAATTAAAATGGAATTTTAAGGATGATGTATGGGCCACAGACTATGAGTTACCAGACTTTAATCGTATCCATCTAAGAGTATTTCCGAAGGTAACGACAGGAAAAATACCAAAACTATCTGATAATATTGACCACATTGAAATTGAAAAATATTGCAAAAACAACAGTAATGAAAGTATAGAAATAGAGGATAATTCGGAGGTAGACATTTTAGATGAACTAGCAAAAGAGGTTGCAGATATAGATCCTGATTTTATCCTTACAGATGACGGAGATTCATTCGCGTTTCCATATTTGATTGAAAGATCTTATTGTAATGGTATGGAACTAAATCTAAGTAGAGAAAAGACAATTCCCTTAACCAGACCTGAGAGAGAAGGAACATCATATTTTTCATACGGTAGAATATATTTCAAACCTTCTACTATGAAACTACTAGGAAGAATCCACATAGATACTGATAACTCGTTTGTTATAGCAGAATCAGGTCTGCAAGGATTATACGAGCTTTCAAGGATATGCAGAATGCCACTCCATACTGCATCGAGAGCTAGTATAGGGAAATGCATGAGCTCTTTGCAATTTTATCATGCAACCAAGAATGATACTCTAATTCCTTGGAAACCTACGTTGTCTGAACATCCAAAGAACCTAGAACAGCTGTTAATAGCAGACAGGGGTGGTATGATCTATGAACCAATAATAGGAACATACGAAAAAGTTGCAGAGCTGGACTTTGTCTCCCTTTATCCTTCGATAATGCATAAAATGAATATATCAGCTGAAACTATACTATGCAATTGCTGTCCTAACTCTAAATTAAAGGTTCCACAATTAGTCAATTACCATAGATGTGAAAAAAGAAAGGGTCTTGTCCCATTATCACTTGAAATTCTATTGACTAAAAGAAAGAGGTATAAAGAGTTAAGAAATTCGGTTACAGATTCTAAACTAAGAGAAGTATACGATTCGAGACAGAATGCTTTAAAATGGATCTTGGTAACAAGTTTTGGTTATCTCGGCTTTAACAATGCAAAATTTGGAAGAATTGATGCGCATATAGCTGTCTGTGCATTTGATAGACAAATTTTGTTGCAAACTATCAGAATAGCAGAGAGACATGGTTTTGATGTTCTTCATGCTATTGTAGATTCAATTTGGATTTACAAGAAAAAGGGGAAGGACAAGTCCGAAAGCAATTACTTGAAATTAAAAGATGCTATTGAAAAAGAAACAGGACTTGAAATTTCATTAGAAGGTGTCTACAAGTGGATAGCATTTCTTCCTTCAAAAAGTAATGACATGGTTGGAGTTCCAAATAGATATTTTGGTGTATATGAAGATGGAACTTTAAAAATAAGAGGTATTGAAGCACGAAGACATGATACTCCGTCATTTCTATCAAATTATCAACAGATAATTTTGAATATCATGGTAGAAGCCAATAATGTAAGAGATATCAGAAGGATGCTACCAAGGATAAAAGATGTATTTCAGATGCACATAGGACAGTTGAAAGAACGAAAGGTTCCATTAGATGAACTAATCTTGACAAAGAGAATATCCAAGAATTCTAATGAATATGGAGATAGAAATACTGTTGAGAATAATGCACTTTCCAGATTATGTGAAGAAGGTAAATCGCTTAAAGCTGGGCAAATTTTGAAATACATAATTACTGATTATTACCGTAAGAATTCTAAAAAGAGAAGTCTACCAGTAGAGCTTGTAAATTCACAAACAATGTACGATGTTAGAAGATACTGTGAGCTATTGGCTGAAGTTACTAATACGATAATAGAGCCATTTGGACTAATAATATAAAAGCGGACACAAACTAATAAGTAGAAAATTAGTCATCCGAAATGTTTGACACAGGGATAATTTATATACACAAAAATTATCTTTGTTTATTGAGCAATTTGATAGTCATTCTTTTGATCATTGCGCTTTTTGCTGTGATATTTTTCATACCCGCATTTGCAGAAGGTAATAACGATACGAGCAGTCAGAACGAATTTATAACTTACGAAAATGCTACACAAGGAATAAAGATCGATTATCCAAAAGGATGGACTCCAATCATACAATACGGCATAGCCTTCTTATCTCCAAAAGAGAACGATTCTGACACGTTCAGGGAAGGCTTAGTTGTAGCAAAAAACTCACTGGTGAACGAATCAATAGACAAGTTAGCAGATCGTGTATTAAGATTTTACAATTCATCATTAGTAGACTTTCAACTCATACAGTCAAAAGGAGTAAAATTTCATGGGAATCCAGCTCAAAGTTTGATATACACTTTTTCTATTCCTGGGAATGGAACACTAAAGGCCATGGATTTTGGTACTACAGAAAATAATCGCATTCTTGTTTTCCGATATACCGCTCAGGAGAGTAAGTTTGACTCTTATTTACCTACAATAGAGAGAATGATTGATTCCTTTAAGAGTACAAATTAGTAAAAGGGTTATACTATATGAGATAGATTCAACAACTATAGCATTATAGAATATTGAGCAATATTTTGTGATACTCACCAAATTGACACAAAATCGAAGACGTGATGTTGAGTGGCACTCTGATGATAGATTGGCAATGCTTTTTTCACTATCAAATAGTAGTGAGTGTACGATTCAAGGCTATTTAATTATGGTAAAACTGTCCTCAATCGAGCCATCATCATTCGAATAAAAAGTACCGGTTAAATTTCGTCCATTATGTGTTAGGGATATTTCCAAGAATCCATGTCCCATGTATTGATTGCTGACATAAAGTGCCTTTCCATCTAAACCGTGTAGCTGTGCTCCGCCCGTGCCAACAGTTACATACATTTGTCCCGCAGGATTTTCATAAGTATTACTATTGGAGTCTGCTACTATCGGCTCGGATGAAGATATTTCATTATATTTTATTGGATATGTTCTCTCGTAATTATGATTATGCGCCTGCAAAACAAGGTCCACACTATACTTTTGGAATAGCGGATGAAAAGTATCTCTGAGGTCTCGATTTCCTGGATGTTCTGTAGGAGAGCTATATTGCGGTCTGTATGAATATACTATGATCCATTTAATGTCTGGATTTCTTGAAGCCGCTTTAAGGTCGTTCTTTACAAAATTGTATTGAGGTGATTTGAAATCATATGGTATTTCTGTAGCCAATGCAACAAAGTGTACGTTCTCATAGTCAAAAGAATAATACTCTTGACTCAAATTGAAATGGCTTTTGTACTGTCTTAATACTGAGTTAGCTCTGTAGTCCTGATCGCCCAATACTATCTTCATTCTCTGGTCAATCGGAGATACAATGTCAAACCAACAATCAGCACTTTCCCTTTGATAAGAAAGATCTCCTAGTATTAGTATTAACTCCATGGTTTCATTGTTTATGACATTGACCATTTTTTTTACCTCCGGACTACAACCTAGATCTCCTACAGCAGCAATGCTAAAGTCCGGAGTCCTTTGCGATTCAAACGGGGAAATAGGAAGATTCTGAGCTCCAAATACAAACACAGATTGAATAAATGCTGTACTATTAACTATCAGAAAACCCAGAATAATAAGGAATAGCCCAGTTATTGAGACCATATGCACTTGACGAGTAGATATTAAGATATTAGTCATTAATATTTGAGCTGAACCTTTTGGTGGAGCTGAGCTGGCGACCGAAGGTCCAACCGCTTGAATTCGTGAAACTTCCTCATTGTGGATTAATAACGTCATTTCACATATCCATAGCTGACTAGGTCCAACATGTCATCTTTTAT